>CAZQFO010000009.1:0-12996 GCA_964592695.1 uncultured Candidatus Peribacteria bacterium | reverse complement strand
AAGTAAAAGATGTTCGGAATGAAATAAAAGAGGTAAAGGATGAACTGAAGGCAGATATTAAAAATCTACAAGAAGAAATAAAAGATGTTCGAGATGAAATGAAGGGACTAAGCGGGGAAATAAAGAATGATTTTCGTGAAGTTAAACAGGATTTGCGTTTAGATTCTAGAAAACTAGAGCAGGTTTATGAGACTAGAGAGCATGTAAAGGTATCGTTTGGTTGGCAGTGGGGGATGGTGAGTTTATTTATTGCAATCATTGCATCCGGAATTACTATGATTTTTGTGTAAAAGGAATTTTAAGATGATATTTTTATCAAACTCATCCCTGTCATCTCTCTAGTTTTTTCAACTTCCAAAAGCTCACAAATCGTCGGAGCAATATCAGCCAATGTCCCTTTTTCATATAGTTGGATATTGTGCATATCATTCAATATCACAAAACAAGGAACGAGATTTTTCGAATGAGCAGCGGATTCTTCGCCATTGGGATAAATCATTTCATCAGCATTCCCATGATCAGCAGTGAGGATGATGTCGTATTCTTTTTTAAGCACCACTGGGATTAGTTTACTCAGACATTTATCCAGTACTTCAATAGCTTGTATCGCAGCATTTAAATCACCAGAATGTCCCACTAGATCGGCATTGGCAAAATTTTGTACAACCAACGCAAATTCGTCATTCTCAATAGCTGCAATAGCGGCATCGGTTTGTATCCGAGCAGCCATTTCCGGTTTCTCAGCATAACTGGTACATTTAGGGGAAGGAATGAGGATCCGTTTTTCTCCCGGGAATTCTTCTTTTCGTTCTCCAGAAAAAAAGAATGTCACGTGGTTAAATTTTTCTGTTTCAGAAATCCGTAGTTGTTTTTGTCCGAGATTGGAAACGACTTCTCCAATAGTGTTATTGATTTCTGATTTTCCAAAAGCAAATGGACGTTGAGCATCTTCATAATATGGACCGAATGTTCCAAAGTTTTGAGAATCAATTTTTACAGGTCTTGGAAACTGATCAAATTTGTCATCAGCTAATGTGCTTGAGATTTGTCGTGCTCGATCTGTTCGATAATTGAAAAATATCACGACATCATTTGATTTGATTTGACCTTCTTTTTCCAGTAATACTGGAGGGATGTAGTAGTCGGATTTATCAGTGGATTGGTAGAAATTGTCTATGATTTGTTTCCAGGTAGAGGCGCCCAATTTGGGAGCCTCTACCTCCTGGTTGGGGTCACAGAGGATATCATAGTGAGGTTGTATTCTATCCCAATTGGTATCTCGGTCCATTCCATAAAATCTACCTCCGATGGTGGCGATAGTTCCGATCTTTTGGTCTTCGATTTGTTGCAGGTATCCTTTGGCTGTGCGTTCTCCCACATCTCGACCATCGAGAAACGCGTGGATGTAGATTTCAGAAATTTTACATTTTTTCGCCATACGCTGCAGTCCAAAAAGATGTGGTAAAAAACTATGAATCCCTCCATCGGAACAGAGTCCCATGAGGTGGATTCGCCCAGTTTTTTGTGCCTTTTTAAAGAGGTTAATCAGAATTTCGTTCTCAAAAAATGAATTTGAATCAATGCAGTCATTAATCTTCGTGAGTAAGTGTTTTACTGGTCGACCTGCCCCGATAGTGATGTGTCCGGCCTCAGATCCCCCAGTTTGAAATGAAGGAAGTCCCACGGCTTCCCCATCAGTTTTGAGTTTTGCCATAGGGTATGTTTTTTTGATTTGATCTAGATATGGGGTGTAAGCTTGTGATATAGCATCTCCGTGATCGCCTTTTCCCAATCCAAAACCGTCGAGAATGATGAGGTAAGATTTTTTCATTGAGCAAAGTTTAGAGAAAAATTAAAAATTAAAAAATAAAATCGTAGATCTTCATTAGAGTTTTGAGTAAAAAGGAGATAGATAGTTCCTTTTATTTGTACCCCTCTGTTTCTCGTTCCCAAGCTGGAGCTTGGGAACGAGGAGAGTACAGAGGAGGGCTGATCAAGAAAAAAATTGTAAAAATTTAAAATACAGTATAGACTCAGTATCAGGAGAAATGCCAATAAAAAAAAACAAATATCAGTTTAAAAACAAAGGAGTGTCCTTGATTATTGTGATGGGGATTTCTTTTCTCATACTAGGCGTAGTGATGCTGATATTATTATCAGTGAGTAGATCGTTAGAACAGAGTGCAAACATCGAACGATCCAATCAGGTGTTTTTCATGACGGAGTCCGGCATAGAAGCCGCCTTTTTTCATCATAATGCGAGGGGAAGGGGGACAGAGTTTATTAAGATTGATGATGAAAATTTTGTTAAAAATTCTGAAACAAATCCTCAATTTTTAGTTCATGATGAAGTGGGAGGAGCTACTTCGTGGTCAGTGGATGGGAGAGCCTATCCCATAGTAGGATTAATGAGAGAAGAACAGACGATTCAGATTCCATTATATTGGAGCGAGGAGGTGATCAGTGGAATTGATAGTCCAAAAAATGCTCCGAATAAGGACGGGCAATCGGAAAATTTTCAGTTAAATTTTTATACAGGAATTCCTGAGTATTGGGGAAATAGTAGCGATATTGTGGAGAAGGCTCTTTATGAAAAATATGGGGAATTAGCTATTCCAAATAATTTTGAATTTGGTACATTCGAACCAGAGGTATTAATCGATTGGAAAGTCTCTCGGAATTTTGACGATGGGACTATTAATGAAACTCAAACATTTTTACCAAACGAAGGATCTGGGTGTGATGTTGCAAATCAATATATTTGTGATAATAAATTTCTTATAGATGGGGGGGGTATAGAATCGGCCAGCCCAGTTGGTGGACGTTTAACTCCTTGTACAGATCCATTAAGAGGTGAATGTCTGATAGATTTAAATACATTTATGAGCGATCCGGATTCTAGTAAATTCATGCTAACATTTCGACCATTGCTTCCATTTATTGAAGATGCCGATAAAAGACGCAAAATTCCAGGAATTCCGTTTAGCATTACAAATACGGGTCTTCCCCCAGGAGAAACACCTATCCCAAAAAGCACCTACGACGTAATTGCAAGTGTAGAGATCGGAGATTTTTACCAGAAAAAAGAATTGACTGTTTTAGAGGAGACGTCAATTGGAGCGTTTGATTATGTGATTTTTGATTAGTAACCCATCAGACTCTAACCCATCCAACTCTGTGGTGAGATATACTATAGCATTAGATCTTCGTGTGCCTTCCCTTCTTTGGCAGCTTTTGTAGGTTCTGAGGTCTTTGGTGGTTCAATTTTTATGGGAGATATATTTGGAGGTAGTTGAAAGGAAGGCTGCGGAGGGATGGATGTTTTTTTAGAAAAAAAATGGGGAGAGCAGAAGTGAAGCTCTCTGATATTATGTATGAATTGTGGATATTTCAGTAATGGCTTATAGTTGTTACCAGGGCTGTTCAATGCTAGAAAGTAAGAATTCTAAAAGACTCTTTTTCCAGCACTTCATCAGTCTTCGTTCTATGAGATTCGACCGACAGGCGAGGCCGATCTCGGGAAAAGTGCCATTAGGTCGAAGTGCAAACATGATAGTATTGATCGCTTTATTGCGACCTTTGCTTGATTTTTATGAAGTCAATTGCTGGATACAAAAAAACTTGATAATTGTAATTTATTAGTGTAAAATTAGTGTATATTTATTATTTATAAATCATGAGCTCACTTACGGTTCACATAGACGACGTTTTAAAAAGTCAGACACAACGGAAAATAAAAAAAGAAGGTGTGACTTTGACTTTTGTGATTACACAAGCATTGAAGGCTTACAATGAAGGGCAATTGAAGTTTGGGCTTATTAATCAAGATGATGAAATTACAGCTACTTTTGATATTACTACCAAAGCAGGAAAAAGATACTGTTTAGAAGATTTTAAATCACTATGTAATTAATGAAAAAAATCATTCAACGTACAAAAGGATTTGAAAAAACGTTTAAAAAAATTCCTTCAAAAATCCAACAAAAGTTTATTGAAAAATTAGAAGTGTTTTTAGATGATGAGAATAATATTAATTTGAAAACACATCGTTTAAAAGGGATGAAAAAAAACGAATTTGCATTTTCTGTTACAGGAGATGTGAGAGCTGTTTACCGAAAACAAATAAAACTAAATGAAGAAATAATTATCTTCACTTTTATAGACATTGGGAAACACAGTCAGGTGTATTAGCTTACAATTAAAAATTACCCCCTTCTACAATCGATCCAAAAATTTGACTTTTATCCCTTCACTCATACAATCTAGACTGATTTAAATGATTTTTAATTTTTAATCTAAATCTCCCATGCCAATTATCAAATCAGCCATCAAGCGAGTGCGATCAGCAGAAAGACGTCGCAAGAGAAATGTTTCTGCACAAAGGAATTGTAAGGACCTAATGAAAAAGTTTACAAAATTAGTAGAACAAGGAGATCAAGAAGAAGCTAAAAAATTATATCCTCAGCTTCAAAAATCACTAGATATGGCCGTAAAAAAAAATCACTTGCACACAAATAATGTGGGGCGAAAAAAATCTAATTTTGCAAAAATGATTGCAAAAGAATCTACTCCAAAATCAGCTCCTAAAAAAGTAGCAACAACAAAGAAAGTCGAGGAAAAATAGTTTTTTTAGGTTAAAATTTGACTTTTAAAACTAACACTGAGATAATCCAATAAGAGTGTTTTTTTTAACCATTTAAAACAAAATGAAAAAATTAATTATGAGTAGTGTTTTGGCTGTCGGGGTAGTGGTAGGTGCAGTTTTTTTTCTTACTTCTCAATCTCCTAATGACATGTTGGCTTCTCTTGTAAAAAACGAACGATTTGTAACTCTGAAAACAAATTATGGAGACATAAAAATTGAACTGGAAAGAGAAAAAGTTCCGAATCTAACCAAAAATTTTCTTTCTCTAGCTCGAAGTGGAAAATATAACAACACGATTTTTCATCGAGTGATACCGGGGTTTATGATTCAGGGGGGAGACTATGAGAATTTTAATGGAACAGGTGGTACTTCATACACTGGAAACTATTTAAAAGATGAATTTGGAGAAGGATTGTCAAATATACGAGGCGTGATTTCTATGGCAAATAAAGGTCCCAATACAAATGGATCTCAGTTTTTCCTCGTACAAAAGAACTCTGAGTTTTTAGATGGACGGCATTCGGTTTTTGGGAAGATTATAAAAGGGATGGAAACAGTAGATGAAATAGCGAGCGTAAAAACTGATGATGGAGATCGCCCACTGGATGATGTAAAAATAAAAAGCGTGATCATTGAATAAAAAATTTTGTGAAATTTTATAATCACAAAAAAACCCCACAAAGCGTGGGGTTTTTTATTATTTGTATTTGTTTGATATTTATTTAGCCATGTAGTTAAGTTTAATAGCTCCGATTTGTACCGGGTGTCGAACCCTATTAGCAGGGGTTCCAGTTGCCATTGAAGTCATCTTAAGAGCAATTGTGGTGATGTCTCCCGGGACAAAAGTTCCACTACCAGTTGTGGTGAATGCAATGGTATCATTAGTCCAAGTGGTATTTGTTAAATCGGTTGCAGATATTAGAGATACGGAGTCTCCTGCAGTATCTAGCATGCTTATGTCCAGTTTATTTTCAGCAGTATTCGCAGTATCGGTTTTATAAGCCAGTTCTATTTCAGCATCACAATCATCATTTGTAAATATAGTTGCATCAGCCGAATCACAGAATCTAATAAAATTTTCTGGAACCGCCCATTGCATAACCAAATCATAATCCTGAGCGACATCTCCAGGAGCAACTCCTCTGTTGGTAGTCCATTGGTAGTAATTTCTTGTTCCATCATAATTTGCTTGGAGTGTTCCGACATTATTTGATCCATCTCCATATAGGGTTAGGTTTGGGTATTCTGGAGCCAGGGTTTCTGTACCTAGTCGAGCTGCTAAATCAATAAATTCAATAGATCCGTCCTCAATACTGTCAGAATTAATTCCACTAGTAGCAAGTTTTGCAGTGGTAATAGAACCATCAGCAATCTTGTCAGTAGTAACTGCCTCATCTGCTAGTTTTTCTGTTGTCACATTTCCATCAGCGATTTTATCAGTAGTAACAGCTGTGTTTACAATGTTATTTGTGTCTACTGAGTCATCTGCGAGATCTTCATTCATAACAGCGCCATTTATAATGTTTAGAGTTCCTACAGAATTATCAGCGAGTTTTACGTTAGTAATCGCGTCATCAGCAAGATCATCAGTATTAACTTCCCCATCAATAATATTAGTAGAGTTTACAGAATTATCAGCAAGTTTAACATTTGTAACGGCATCATCAGCTAGATCGTCGGTTGAAATCTCGCCATCTAAAATATGAGACGTTAAGATCGAATTTGAAGCTAATTTTGTACCAGTAACTGAGTTGTCAGCTAGGTCGTCAGTATTAACTTCCCCATCGATAATATTAGTAGAGTTCACAGAATTATCAGCAAGTTTAGCATTTGTAACTGCGTCATCTGTTAATTGTAAAGTGTTAATTCCTCCATCTTTTACTTGTACGGCATCACTCTGAATTTCAACTGTAACATTGTCAGTTTTTACATCTATTTCTTCATTCGTTCCATCATATTCTAATCCATCACCAGAAAGCGACGTAAGAAAAGTTGCAGATAAATTATTTGAAGCAATCCAATTACTTCCATCACAATAAGATAAAACAGAATCATCTAAATCGTAGTAGAGTCGTCCTGTTTTTGAAGTATCACAGGTAGGGATTCCTAAAGTGCCTAAGTCTCCATTTTCAACTAGAAAATCCAAAATCTCATTTCCTTCGAAGTCTGCATCGTGACTAAAATTGAATTCTTCAAGGACCTTATCGAAACCTAAATAAACATCAGATGCGGATCCGAAGTTTAGATCTACAGAGGTTACAGATGAATCATCATTGTCTAAGTGGTAAGCATCAGCGTTTATACCATCTTCTTCTGTAGAAAAAATAAGTCGGGCTTCTGCATTGTTCGGAAATATGAGTGATGAGGCAATGCTAATCACAAGTCCTAGTCCGAGAGCTAGTTGATACCAATTGGATTTGTTTTCCATAAATTGAATATTAAATTAATATTAAAAAATCCAAACATTATACCTGTTTGTGGTGCCTGAGTCAAGAAAAATGGCTTGACCCCTACTTGTAATTATTTTATAATAACTTTTATTATTTATAAAGGGATAAAAATTAAATAGGCTAATCAAGTTCGCTCAAGATTTATGTTAGATTTGGAAGATGTTTTGCGTGAAAAATGGGAGGCGTGGCCAATCCCACTCCGAGTATTTTTTGCGTGAAAATCTTTCAAAGATGACATGAAAATTGAGATGAAATTGGCTAGTTTATTTGATTTTTATTCCTAAGAGGTTGTTTATTCAATATTCCTTGTATTCAGCAAAAAAATATATATATTTCATTGCATGATTAACTCTTTATCAAATCTAAAAGTTGTGTTAGTGACTGATTGGCTTACCAATCTTGGGGGGGCAGAAAAAGTGCTAAAGACCGTATCAGATATTTTTCCTGAAGCACCTATATATACGACGGTTGTAAACAAAAAGAATATTGGAGATTTAAAAGAAAAAGATATTCGTACTAGTTCTTTGCAAATGACCATGACTATTAGTAAAAAATATCAATTATTACTCCCCTGGTTTCCCAAGGCTATTGAGAGTTTGGATGTGAGTGCATTTGATTTAGTCATTTCTTTTTCATCAGCCATTGCAAAGGGGATATTAACAACTCCTGATCAAACGCACATATGTTATATTCATTCACCAATGCGGTATGCATGGGAGCCTTTTTTTGATGATAGGTTCAAACGGGTTCCAAAAATGCTTAAGCCAATGGTTTCAAATTTACTACATGAATCAAGGATCTGGGATTTTGCTTCATCTGGACGTCCAGATTTGTATATTGCAAATTCCACTACAACACAAGCTCGAGTAAAAAAATATTATCGTCGAAATACCAAGGTTTTGTATCCTCCTGTGGATGTGAGTCAATTCAAAATTGCAGAAAAAAAAGATTACTATATTGCAATTGGGAGAATGGTTCATTACAAAAAATTTGATCTTCTTGTGGAAGCTTTTAAAAAAATGCCAGAAAGACGATTGCTTTTAGTTGGGGATGGATCAGAGAGGGCTGATCTAGAAAAACAAGCTTGGGAGTATTCAAATATTGAGTTTTGGGGTGATATTTCAGATGCGGAGTTGATAAAAATGAGAAGTGAAGCAAAAGCACTTATTTTACCTCAAAAAGAAGATGCTGGAATTGTACAATTAGAAGCATTTGCATCTGGGGTTCCTGTAGTAGCATATCAAGCAGGGGGGGCTTTGGATGTTTTGAAACCAGGAATAAATGGAATGTTTTTTAAAGAACAGACCGCAGAAAGTTTGATGAGCACGCTGGATGCGTTTGATAAAAAGAATTGGGATTCAAAAATAATTCGTGAATCTGTGTTAGAATATGATGTGCTTCACTTTCAAAAAAAGTTGGTTAAGATAATTGAGGAGTATTTGAGACAGAGATAAAACTAATTTTTCAAGGAAAAAGGACATAGCGGTATTTCAATTTAATAAATTCAAATATGAAAGATTTTCTGACGAATGCAGCAAAAAAAATTGAGGCAATAAAGAATATAGCAAATTCGCACAAAGTAGATACTATCGACAAATTAGAGGATTTAAAAGAGAATGTTTCTAAAGAGTTTGAGAAGCATATTGCAAAAGTTTATAAGAAGAGAGATTTAGTAAAAGAGGCAGTAAGTAAGAAAGTACAGTTAAAAAAATTCACAATTGGATTTTTTCGGCAAATATTTGTGCCGCCTAGTTTTAAGTCTTTATTGAGTGCTCCTTTTATTTATGCTATGATTATTCCCGGAGTGTTTTTGCATATTATTCTTGAAATTTATCACCAGATATGTTTTCGATTGTATGGGATTCCTCGGGTAAATCTATATGACTATATGATCATAGATCGACATCACTTAGCATACTTAAACTGGTTCGAAAAATTTAATTGTCTATACTGTAGTTATTTTAATGGATTAATGGGCTATGCGAGAGAGATTGCTGCATGTACAGAACGCTATTGGTGTCCCATCAAACATGCACGTCGTATGCAGGAGCCTCACAGTCAATATCATCTATTTGTAAATTATCCAGAGGGTGAAGAATTTCGAAAAAAGAAGAGTAATCTGAGATGTTTTAATGGGAAGAATAAAAAGTAGTATTATTTTTTTCCTTTTTTTCGTTTCCCTTTAAACCGCTTAGTTTCCCACTGTTTATTTTTCAGTCGATCTTTATTTCGTTTCTTTTTCTCAGCTTTTCCTTTTTTAGACTTTTTGTTCGATGAGATTTTCTCGCTAATATAAGTCATTTTTGTTTCGATATCTAGAGATCCATCTTTGTCTTTTTTGTTACCATGCTCTAGCACGACTGCTGCAGTTGTGATTTTTCCTTTCTTGATAGCCAAATCCCCTCGTATCACCTCTACTGCACCATTTTCAATTTGTTCATGCTTTCCTTTTTTTACGGGAACATGTCCCCCAAAAAGCACTATTTTTTTACTTCCAAATAACTGAGCTAGAAGTTCATTGATCCTTTTTCCATTTTTCTTCCAATATTTTTCAGGTTTAGTTCTATCATCAAAAAGACGTTTATTTAAACTTAATAAACATTTCCCCATACTTGATTCTTTCTCAAAATGCTGATGATAAATCTCGTGATTCAGATCGCTTTGCCAATTCTCTCCTTGTGATTTTAATTCAACTGCACGCTCTAGGAGCCAAATGGGAATATTTGGAGAGTGAAAATATCCTATCACCTGATCGCCAATCGTTTCAAAGTCAATAATATTTGATGATTTCAAAAAATGCTCTTGCTCTTCAGTTAATGAGGACTTTTTATGAGCTAATTCCTGTAAACAATGATTACCTAGATTATAGTGAATTCCTGACCTAGTATCTGCGGGAAGTGAATTCTTCAATTGTATCAATCCTTCAAGTGCTGGATGCGATTTATCACCTCTATTTACCGCATCTCCAGTAACTCGAACATGTACTTCTAGTTCTCCATTTACGACTTCCTCGGTCCATTCTCCTTGAGCATCTAAGGCTCCTGTTTTTTGAAGTGTTTTTTCTGTGGTGTCCCAATCTCCATGAGTATCAGTTAATAATATTTCTTGAATTCTCGATTTAGGTTCCTGTTCTTTTTGTTCAATGAGTATTGGTAGAGATTCATCGTTTGCAATCGGAATATCTAAAATTTGCTGGTCAGGAAGACATATAACGTTTGGCAGATCAATCGATTTAGGATTTTTTGATTTTCCACTATCATCGTCGTTTGCAGAAACAGGATTGTGTGTCAAAAGCTTTTGTATAGGGGATATATTGGTGTTAGATCTCATTTCTTTTATGGCTATAGATTCAATATCCTCTCTAGCCTGAATAGATCTTGTTTCTTTTGTGACAGATGCTAAGACCGCCTCACTTACTAATTCTCGTAAGCAAAAAACAGCATTTTTTGCCTCACGAAAAGTCTCTGATACGAGTTGAATAACTCTGTTTCGAAGTTTTGATAGCATTTCAATTTTGAATTTTGACTGCCATCCATACGGGATATTATCCGATGTAAATGTTTCATCAAAATGATGGCCGACTGGTTCATTTAAATGATCATGATTTGCTGATTCAGTTATTTGGTCTGTACTAGGTTTTGTTGTCGAGTCTGGCTTGATTTGGGGAAAAGACATGTAATATTAAATTATTAAATTTTGTATACACCACCTTTTCGAAAAAGTCAATGTATTTTGGATGGTAATTGATTTTTTTTTTTTCTTGATTACTATAAACGTTCAAAAAATGATCTTCGAAAATATAGAACAATCCCATATACTGATTATAATTCCAGCGGTTCTCGTTGGCTTGTGGATGATATGGCGTTCTTATTTTTTAAGTAAAAATTTTACAAAAAAATCCATTTTTCGTCTTAGAAATTATGAATATTCCCAGTATCTTTTTTGTGCAAAGTACGTTCTCCTTTTGCTTTGTTTTATTTTTTTGACTATTTCCATATTACGACCTCAGTGGGGAACAAAAACTTCAAAAGTCGGAATACAAGGAGTCGATATTATATTTACACTAGATGTGTCACAAAGCATGAAAGCCCAAGATCTAAGTGATGGAAGACAATATGCCGATCGTCTATCTGGAGCAAAATTCATGATTCGAAATTTTGTTAATTCTCAGCCACAAAATCGATTTGGATTAGTAATTTTTGCAGGAGAAGCATTTGTTTCTACACCTCTGACATTTGACCATTCTGCTTTTCTCACCTTTTTGGAAGGCGTAGATTCTGATGATGTCTCGACCCAGGGGACAAATCTAGGAGAAGCACTAAATGCATCTCTCGATAGATTTAAGGTCCAAAATAATGATGAAGAGCCCAGAGGGAAAGCCATAGTGCTTATAAGTGATGGAGGAGAGGAGTTGGATGACGTCGCAAAGAGCTTTTCTAAACTGGCTAAAGAAGAAGGAATAAAAATCATAACTATAGGTATTGGTTCAAATAAGGGCGTGCCAATACCAGAAGGAAGAGATGTTTTTGGAAGAGTTTCTTACAAAAAATACAAAGGACAGATAGTATTAACGGAGCTAAATGAAGATACGCTAAAGCGAATAGCCTCCATGACTGATAGCGAATATTTTCATGCCGGAAAAGCGGATGATCTGCAGCGAATAACCAGTGAACTGGAAGATCTGCAAAAAACAACACTCGAAAAAGAAGTATCCTCAATGAAAGAGGATCGATACCAATGGTTTTTGATGGGGAGTTTTTTGTTTTTTTTGGGGTGGTTGGTGATACAAAAAAGAAAGAAAACGTAAAAAATTAATCAAATTACAAAATTTTCATCCCTATTTTTTAATTCAAATTTCTAATAAAAGCAATATTGCCAAATTAGTACAGAATCTTTATAGTTAGAATACACTTTTTCAAATGCAATTGAAATCTTTTGGAGTAATAATTTTCGCAATTATGCTTACCGGCTGTTCAGTCGATATTCTCTCTCGATACCATAATTCAAAAGGTATCGAATACTTTGAAAAGAATTATCTCAAAGATGCAAAAAATGCGTTTGAAAAATCCGCACAAAACGAATCAATATCAAGTGAAATTGCAAAAAATAATGTCGGGGTAACTGATTATGAAAAACGAGATTTTGATATGGCTATTGAGATATTTGAAGCATTGCAAAAGAAACAATGTGAAGGTGATATAAAGTCAACAATATGTGATCAGATCTATTACAATCTGGGGAATTCATACTTTCGGATGGGGGAGAGGATTGAGGAAAAAGAAGAAAGAGCAGGGCAAATAGAACAATGGCAAAAATCTATAGAATCTTATAAAAAAGGCCTCACAATAAATTCCAATGATGAGCGCATGACAGAAAACTTGAGTTTTGTGCAGCAAAAATTACAGGAAGCTGAGCAAAAACAAAGTTCCGAAGAAGGAGATACAAAAAAACAAGATGGTGAAAAGTCAGAAAGCGGAAAAGAGGAAGAAAAAGGCGGTGAGAGTGAAGGAGGAAAAGAAAAAGAAGACCATGAATCTGGTGCATCAAAAACAGGCGACGATGAAGTAGCTGAAAATCAGAAATATGCATTGCCAGAAAAATTAGAGCAACAAGTCGAACAATACATGAAACAAATGGAGCAACAGCAAAAACAGAAACATTTTCAACAAAATCCTGATGCACAAGAAAATAACTCAGACGATCCTTTTTCAGATCCATTTTTTCAGCAGTTTTTTGGCAATCCTTTTCAGGGGAAATTAGGAGATGGAAAAAGGAAAAAAGTAGAGAAGGATTGGTAAATTTATTTTTTTGCACTCCTCCTTTTTTTTCGCTTCTTGGATAAACACTGGGTAATTCCATTTATCCTGTGCCAGGTGGTTATGTAGAAACCAAAAAGCGTGA
>CAZQFO010000008.1:0-25736 GCA_964592695.1 uncultured Candidatus Peribacteria bacterium | reverse complement strand
GCGGCAAAACGTAAGGCAAGGGGATTTAGAAGCACGAAGAATCTAATGATAATTGCTTATTTGGTTACAGGTGATTTGAACTTCAGATCTGTAAATAAATTTTATAAATCATTATGACAATAAACAATCCTATCCTATGTCTACCCACTCAAAATTAGAAAGAACCCTAAAATACCATCAAGAATTATCATAATGGCAAGCACTACTATCACAGTATAAATAAATAATAGCCATTTAGGAGTATGTTCTTTTTTTGATTGTGATTTTTTAACAATGCTGGTGAATATTGCAGGGACAACATACAAAAGAATGATTAAGACAAATGACAAAGGAATAGTCATTACAAGAAACCAGTGGTATAGAGGATCAACAAATATAGTAAGTAATATGGGTAACACAACACCTATAAAAAGAACGATTAACATGAACCAATCTTTAAATCTCATAATTAAGGGGGTGTAATTAAGTAGTACACAAAAGGCTTTAAGGGCGACAGATAAGGGCTCTAATCTGTTTTGTTTAATGAGAGATTTCTGAGAAATAAGCCTTTGAAATTGTTTCAAACTCCGATCAAGCAAATCCTGTTTACCCTTATTATTAAGCCATTTCTTTGTTTTTGCAAAGTTTTTTTTGGGCTTTCGTGATTTGATGTATACTATTCAATTGCTCCCTAATTAAGGTTTCTATAAAAAAATACTGGTACCCCCTTCGAGACAGATTACGAGGTATTTATGAGTTCCTCGTGGAGAACCAAGAGAAGATTGAACTCATTCAGAGACCGGAAGAATTGAATGTGTAAAAAAAATATTTTTACTTTTTTAAATTATTGGACTAATATTTAAACGACAGATAAGCGACATTCTAAACGACACAACTTTTCATGTTTTCTCCCAACTTCCAAATTACGACCAAAATACTCAATGATCTAAACCGCATAGAGGTGATTCGTGAAAAGATTGCAACCTGCCCCATTCAACCAAAAGAAGAACTAAGGCTCAAAAAACAGGCTATCTTGAGCATGGTACACCACTCGACTGCTATTGAGGGGAACACCCTGAACGAATACGAAATCAACAAAGTTTTAGCCGGAAAGAAAATAGATGCTTTGGAGCGAGAAATCTATGAAGTAAAAAACTATAAGAAAGCCTTAGACTGGATCACAAAAAAACAGGAGACCAAAGTTTCAGAAAAGGACATCCTAAAAATTCACGGGCTTTTGAGTGGTAATATTTTACCGAAAGAAAGAAGTGGTCACTACAGAGAAGAACCCGTCTATGTTGTTTCCAGAACTCCTATTTCACAGGAGATTCGATATACCGCTCCAGATCACAAACAAGCCTCAAAACTTGTTTCAAAACTTTGTCAGTGGATCAACGAATCAAAAATAAAAGAACTCTCTCCAATTATCGTTGCAGGAATCGCTCATGCAGAAATGGCTGCGATTCATCCATTCGTAGATGGGAATGGGAGAGCGGCCCGTCTTCTGGCTACTTTCGTTTTATACACAGAAAATTATGATTTCCGAAAACTTTTCGCACTAGAAAACTATTACAACAATAACCGCCCTGCTTATTATGAAGCTATTCATCTAGGAAAGAACTATGAAGAACGTAGTACCAGTGATCTAACTCGTTGGCTTGAATACTTCATTACAGGTTTTCTAGTAGAGATGAAATTAGTGATGGATAAAATTAAGCCTTTTATGTATCTCAAAAACAACAAAGAAAAAATCATTCTCACTAAAAAAGAAATTCAAATTCTCGATTTTATTCAAGAAATGAATCATATATCGAGTAGTGATGTTGAGGACATTCTGACCGTTTCAAAGCGGACTGCACAACGTTATTTGATCAGTTTGGTGAGGAAGGGATTAATCGAAAAACAGGGAGATAAGAAGGGGGCTAAGTATTTGATGTTGAATTAAAAAGAATCCTTTTTTTGAGTTTTTTGGCCCCGAACATTAAAATTAGATTAAATCCTGACTCTGAAAACTTGACTTTTGTGGAAATTGGCTATAATTAGAAATTAAGTTTTTAATCAATTCTCTAATGAAAAAGTCAGTCGCAGTTGCCCAAGTCGATAAAATTCCTGTTTATTCTAACAAGAAAGTTAAATCAATCAAAGGAAATAAAATCAATTTTGCCGATGGCAGTTGGTGTGATCCAACAACCATGCAATATGAAAATAAGGGATCTGGCTACATAATTAGCGGATCTGATATTTCCATTAAAAAGGAAACCAAAAAGACTAAGACTATCCAAAAATCATTTCCAGCAAAGGAACTGAAGATTGCAGACATCAACGGAAGCCTGGATATTCAACTCCACGATAAAGATACCATTGAAGTAGTAATATCAGGAGATTCAGAACTAATTGAGGAAATTGAAATTAAGGATTTCAAGAAAAAAGTCTCAATTTTAGGAAAACATCACAAAAGAGAGAAAAAGAATTTCCCAGAAGGAATTCATATTCAGGATACTGGGAAAAATTGCACGGATTATGTGGCTCGATTTGGTAAAAAGACAACATATGGAATCAGTCATAAAGAAGATGTTGTACATTTTTCAGAGGACAAAATGCTGGTTGGCGGAGGAGGCAATGAGAATAGTCTCGTGAATATTTTGATCAAAGTTCCCAAGGGCACGCCTCTTTCAGTCGAGAACATTTATGATGATGTAAGTATTGGGGATACAGAAGCTCCAATCCATTTGTCGATTCTTTCTTCTGGAAATACAAATGTCGGAATCGTCGCTGATGCTCAGATCAGAATGGGCGGAGCAGGTAAACTGAACGTGAAAGAAATAAGAGGAAGAGCTTTCAACATAAACAGTACGGGAGTGTTGGGAGAAACGGTTATTAAGAAAGGGAATGTTGATTGTTTAAATGCAGCTGTCTCAAATAATGGAATGTTGGCATTCAAAGGACAATCAGATTATGCCATTATTAATGTTTTTGGAGGTGGGAGTGTTCGCACGGGAAATGTTGCAAATCGTCCCATAAAAAACGTGGTTTATGCGGGAGAGATCCGAATCGCCAACTGGAAATAAGTTTAAAATATTCATTTCAACCATGACAAATTCATATCAAAAAGTTTTAAAAGGGAATCCTTCTGATGAGGCAGTTTTCTTCATTCCAAACTCTAAACAGATGTTCAAAGGAGTATGTAATGGAGTCACAATCCCCGTTAATGATTGGCAATTTGGAATTGGAGAAAAATTTGTTGAACCTAAACTCAACAAAAATTTTGCGAAGCTTAAACGGATGAGAATCCTCCTTGAGGATGAAAACGAAAAGTATAAGGAGATAAAACTTCCCGATGGTATGGTTGATCGGTTTCTCCAACTTTTAAAGAAAGGATGGAAAGAAAGGCCTGACTTTGATTGCTCTTGCTTTGCATATCATATGCATGGAGTCTATGGTCATGATAAAACTTTACGTGCCGATAAATGGATGATGACTCCTATAAATAAAAATATCTTGTTAGATCCAGGAGATCTTTTAAGTGTTTGCGAGCATGTTGAGGGAAATAGCTTTAAACTAGTTCATATGTCTATTTATCTAGGGCATGGATTATGTCTTTCCAAAGGAGGAACTGGCCCATTTTTTGTAGCTACGGTGGGGAACACTCAGAAACTTTATAGAGGAAGCCTTTCTATGGTGTTCCTTAAATCAAAACATTCTAAAAAAATGTGTGAAAAATTGGTAAAATTTTATAAACGGGAAAAGGGAGCTATTCGATGGAAATTAGAAATGATGAAGCTCCAGGAGCCCGAAAATGTTTGGTAATCCCCAAATCTCATGAATCGTCATATTGAACGCCCTTACAAATCACTCAGAAGAAATCATTTCTATCTGAAAACAGAACCCATTGAAGTAGCTTCTGCTATCGCATTGATAGATCAGAATCTATTTGGAACGAGGAAACTTGGAGATATTACTACGTCTGAGTTTCTTGAGAATTTAACCGTCTTCAACAGGATCGGAATAGCGAATTTTCGGTTACTGATGGGAATAGAAGATCCTGAAGAAAAGGAACTTGCTTTTGGTTATCTATTTTATAAATACTGCCAATGAAAATCGATTTAGATCAGTACAAGCCGGATGAAAATGGGATGGTTACGGTTCCCATTGATGTGTATTTTGAGCTCCAGAATGGAGCTAATGAATGGTACTCTCTTCCCAAAAAATACCGTGAATTCGTAGACGCTGGAAAAAACAAAGGTATGACTTGGGAAGAACAAGAGACCATTCTAGCGAAATTCAGAAGAGAGGAAGAAGAAAATTCTTGATTTACAGTTTTGGCTTGCTACCTTTTTCGTCCATGACAATTTTGGATTATTTGAATAACGAACGAAAGACTGCGGCGGAAGCGACTTTTTTGGAGGTTCGTGAGGTGGGAGATAGAATTGCAGTAGTTTTGGATCGTACGATTTTTCGTCCATCAAAAGGGAAACTGCCTTCTGACCGAGGGACTATTTCTTTTGGAGCAGGGCTTTTTTTGGTGGATTTTGTGCGGTTATTGGAGGATGGGACGGTTTTGCATTTTGGTCATTTTAGGCGGGAGAATTTTAGTCGGGGGGAGATGGTAAGGTTGCTGATAAGATAAATAATGGGATGCCATACTTTGCAGCTCCAAAACCTGTATCGAAAATACAAAGTTAAGAGAAAATTCAAACTATTTCGTTTTGGATTACTTCGTCTCGGGACAAAAATCCCAAATAAACTGAAACCAAGTACGATAACTTTCAGCCAGTTCTTTATTGATCATTACGAAAACCGTTCCGTCTTCCCCGAAATTTCCCACATCCACACTGGTAAATGTCACTACATAATCTCCAAATACATCCATCACACCAGGAGTGGAATATTCTTTTGGGAGTACTTTAAACTCTCCTCCGACATTCTTCATGGCTTGGGGTAATTTTTGTTTTACTCGATGGTCGAAGAGCGTGTGATATGTTTTTTTCTTTCGGGTCATTTCGCTTTGATACTGCCTCAGGTAACTAACTGGAACATTGGGAGTAAACCAAAGTGCCTTAGCTCCCAAAAAATATGTATCCTCTCCTACTCGTGCTAAATCTCGAAGATAGTTTTTGTAGCCTTCGATACCTTTGTAGATGAAGGCAGCGTTTTTTTGGGGGGAGGCGTAGTATAGCTTTTCTAAATGCGGAGCAATTCGTTTGAAGGCATTTTCTTTTTCTCGAAGTACTTCCAGACATTTACTAGGTTCTACGGGGCGATAGAGAGTCTCTTTTTTTTGAAAAATCTGAAAAACAAGGCCTTTTTCTAAAAGTCGATTAAGAGTGTCGTAGATACTCCGTCTATGAATATTAGATTTGAGAGCAATTTCAGTGACAGAGGTTTCGCCTAGATCCAGCAAGGTCTCATAGACTTTAGCTTCATTGGGAGAAAGGCCGATAGCCTCAAGTTCTGGTCCGAACATTTTTATAAATTCGTTATGTGTGGTGAAGTATATCACCATATGGTGACATTGTCCACTCTTTTTTTATTCTTAATATCTAGAGCGAAAGTCAAACAGGCTCAGGAAATCAAAACAAAAAGCAAAAGAACCATTTTTTGTTTTTTTTATTTTTTAATTTTTATAAAAATGTCTGAAATCCAATCAGAGCTAAACGATGCTCAAAAAGAATTCCTGCTCCAAGCGGAAGCACGTGGAGTAAATTCAAAACTTTTCGGAGAATACATTCCCGAAATCCAATTCCAAGAAGAAAATCCAGATTCTTCAAAACCAACTATTGCCTATATTCATACTGGTGGAACACTCGCCATGGTCCCCAGTACCTCTGAAAGTGGTGCAATTTCTTTTGAGGGAGCTATCCACTTGGAAAAAATCATACTCGAAAAGCAGGAATAAGAAATGCGAAAGATATGACCACTTCTGCAGCAACAACAAAGCTCATGCATATCATGTCTCAAAAAGAATTACCAGCAGATCCAAAAGAAAAACTGGCCTACATAGAAGATGAAATGATCGGAAAGAGTTATGCGGGAGAAGTAACTACCAAAAGAAAGGAGGCGGATTTCTAAACTATTTATCATTTAATTTATTTAACCATGTCAGAAAAACACGAAACACTTCCAATATTCTCCTGTAAATTTCATATGGATGGAGATGAAATAAAAGTTCGATCAGAGAAAAATATCAATGATTTAAATACGTTAGGCGTTTCTATCGCTCTAAAAATTGCGAAAGGATTACATCAGCCAATTGAAGAAGATTTAGAGGAACTACTCAAAGAAACTTTAGATGCAGGAGATGCGATTTGTCCGGGCAGAAACTATAGCGTTTGGAGAGAGTCTGAAGATACTTTGCGTGTTTATGCTCACTATTTTCATGAAAAAGAACAAAGAAGAAATCTGATAAAAAACTCTGTAGAACAAGTTCTTTATGATCTTTACGAAGGACTCTAAATTATAATTTTATTTTATTTAACCATGCCAGAAAAATGCGAAACATCACCAATATTTACTTATGAATTTTTCCAAGATGGAGACTTCATAAAGATCAGAAAAGAAGAATGCGACAAAAAAGAACAAAACTCTCTACTAATTGCGATTACAAAGGAAATCACATTACTTTCTTACCAAGAATTCTATGAGGATCTGGAAAATTATTTTCGCTTTGAAATATATAAGAAAAATTTTCCAATACGTCCTGGAGGAGTATTCGGCATTTGGATCGACCATGAAAATGACATCATCGTTAGTGCTTACAATTTAAGAGGATGTGAATGGGGAAGAAAAGTTATAAAAGAAGCTGTAGAGAAAATTTTTGCTGATCTTTATGAAGGACTCTAATTATCAAAAATTCAAATCATGTATCAAAAAACTAAAAAACTCCCAATACTCTCCTACGAAACGCTCCATAACGGAAACTGGATAAAAATCCAAGGAGCAGAAGAGGTAGATCAAATAATAGAGTTTGGAGTACTGATCGCAAAAGAGCTGATGAATCTATTATTTATGGAATTCGAAGAAATATATGAAATATCGTTCAGAGAAGGACTCAAAAAAGAGATGAACCAAATAAATCCGGCTGGAGTATTTGGAATACATCGAGAAAACGGAATCTTAATCGTTAGTGCTCATGATTTAGCAGATACAGAGCGAGGACAAAAAACAATAAAAAAAGCGGTCGATCGAGCCTTTAAGAATTTTTATGAGGCCGTTTGAACGAGTTCTTTTACATATCGTAATTTTTCGAGGTTTCTTTGGATTCCTCCATTGTGGAAGAAGTTTTATTAATACGTGTGATTTCTGATTCCCTGTATGGAATCCAGTGGTCGCCTCGAAAAACAAGGAGAAATATATAGTAACAGCAATAGTTAGTGATTTTTTTAACAACTGAAGATTTTTTACTACGGTGAGGAATTTTTATTCAAAAAAACAAAAAAGGAGAGGATTATGTCTAACGCACTTAAATGCCATGCATGTAGTAGTACATTCAAAAATGCTGAGTCTAAATTGAAAGAGGGACAAAAGTGTCCGTCATGCAAAGGAAATTGGTTGTACGAATACAAGTCGAGGCCAGGAGAATGGGAAGTTGGCTCACCGCCTACTGCGCTTAAATGTTACAATTGTGGTAGTGTGCTTGGAGGTCGCACTAAATTAAAACCAAGAGATCCCTGTCCATCATGCGATCATAAAAAATTGTTTCCCTACGACGATGGAAGAGAAAAAGTACAAACATCGTCTTCAAATGAAACTTGTAGCCATTGTCACAAAGAAATGAGTTATTGCTCGTGTGATAGATGTCCATATTGTGGCACGCTTGGGAACTGTCGTTGTTATGGTCCTCTGATAGGGAATTGAAGCTCTTTTTTGGAAAATCTGTTGATACCCCCCTCGTGAGTGAGGGGGGAACAGAATACCCATTTTTGTAGAGGCGACCAAAATTTAGAATTCATTTTTTCTGAATCTTTTTTTGAAGCTCTTTATTCGCCCCTCCTTATTTTCACTTTCATACAAGGAAAAGCAATTTTTACAGACATAGAAGAAAGCAATGCATCACAACCTGCACATCGATATTCTGGGGAATTTGGGACATTCGGAGTAAAGTGCTTTATCGTTTTAATCTCCTCACTACAAGACTGACAGATCAGCCCCACAACCGCATGAAGGTTTTCTTTTAGTGAACTCATTGACCGAGATTGTGCTAAAAATTTTGGAAATTGCAAAGACTCACAGAGTTACTAAAATTTGATTTTTTCAACCCATATGTATACGGTGACCGTATTATGAAAACTACAAGCACCGCATCCAAGAAAAAAATCTATAACCCCGTAACAAAGTCCTATTATACTATTCGTGTTAGACCCACGAGTACAGAAAGGAAGGGTACGGTTATTGGAAAGTGGTCATCCCAAAAGAAATGAAAATCTATTTTGATGCCTGTATTTGGATAGATTACCTTTGGGGTGCTCAAAAAGACGCAACTCCCAAAAAAGTCACCCGAGACTTGATAGATTTCATCGAAAAAAACAATCATTCTGTTATCTCTTCAGTCTTTTTGGATACAGAAATTTCCAGTCATTTTAAAGATTGGCACATTCTTCAGAAAATAATAAGGGAAGGCTACAGCTATCGAGACCTTTCCAATTTAAAACGAAAAAAGAAATGGAACACTCTGACAGAAACGGAAATAAAACAAATAAGTAAATATTTGGAAGATATTGCAAAATTACCCTGGGTAGAATTAGTGGAGCTATCGAGCCTGGAAAAAGAAGATTTAGAAATTTTTTCTGCTCTGACGTTGGAGTATCATTTAGATTTTGCAGACGCTTTTCACATCATCATCGCTATGATAGAAAACTGTCATTTCTTGATTACTCGAGATGAAGAAATGAGGGCAAAAGCTCGAGATTTCCTCAAGGATTATTCATTGGAAAAAGACTTTGAAATTCTAAAACCAACAGAACTGCTTAGTCGGTTTTAACCTGCTTTCTCGCTCGCTTCACAAACACCTCCTGCACCAACATCAACTGCTCCTGCATCGGCTTACAATCAGCTGGATCATTCGGACAATTAGCCGATAAAACAGCACAAGTTGTCTCCACAACCCCCTGCTCTTTTAATGCCTGATCAAGTTGTTCCTCTTCTTTTGTTTTCGGAGGTTCTTCGAGTAGATGTTTCATTTTTCTGTGTTTTCGAAGAACTTAAAAAGAAACGCATAAATCAAACTCGCCTGCCCGACACAAAGCAGAACAAACTCCTCAATTCGGAATTGCAGACCTTCTGCCACAAAGAGTTCGTATCCAGAATATGCAATCCCCAAAAGGATCGCAAAAATTACGAGTCCTCCTCTCGGAGAAGCTCCAAGTTTTTTAGCCATTTGGATGAACCAGCTAATAAAAAAAGCGATAGCCGTTGTTGTTAAAGTTTCCATGATGATAAAAATTAAGAAATAGTTTTTTTTGTTTTCATTTTTTTCTCTAAAAATCGAATTGTCCGAGCTGTCACCACAGCCAACTCTGCTCGAGTCACCGTATCTGATGGACGGAATACTCCATTCTTGAATCCCTTCATTATTTTTGCCTCCTTCAGTTCTTTTATGTCCTGAGAAAACCAAGCGTCCTTCGGAACGTCCTTGAATGGCTTCTCTTTGAGTGGTTCTACATCAGGTAATTGTATCGTAAAAAGACCTCCCACAAATTTGAGGATTCCTTTGTCAATACCTTTCCCAAAACCGTTATCCAACTCAGGATCGGAAAGGACTCTCACATCCCAGACGTTATCGATGAATCCGCATTCAATTAGTACCGCAAGAGGTTTGGTTTTGTGGATTATCCCAAGAGATCCCCAACGGTTCAGAAACTCTGATTTTGTGCCTCTGGTTTTCAGGCCAGTTGTTTCTGATATTTCTTTGGCAATGTCTGTTCCCAGTGACATTGAGATTTTTGAGTTTCCAAAGTGCCACGCTTCCACGCCTGCTCCACCACCAGCATTTACATGGACGGACACAAGGATGGAGTTAGTTCCGTTGTAATTGTTATCCTTGCAGATTTGGTTCCCCTGTTTGATTTTCTGATTCAAGTTCAGTTCTTCCTCTATCCCAATGCTGTAAACCGCACACTGGTTCAGGTCATTTTGAGATTTTAGATAGGTGACTGTTTCTTGAGCGATCTCCACGACTTCCGATCGTTCATTGGTATTTTTACCAACCGCCCCGACATCTCTTTTGCCAGCAGTATTTTTGCCATGTCCTGCCACAATGAATATGGCTTTCAGTTCTGATTTTTTCATGATTAAAAAAGTTAAGAATTAGTTTTTATTAACGAAGCTTTGCAGCGTGCCTCCGAAGTCAGCTCCCTGTTCTTCGAGCCTGAGCTTCACGGTATCTTCGGAATAATCGAGTTGCGTGACGAGCATGTTGTCGATCAGTACATTTGAATCTTTTCTGTAATTCATGACTCGACAGGTATCTCCGGCTCGGATTGATTCGAGATCGTAGGCATTATTGATGGTCAGAGTTGTAGCCACCTTCCGATCCTTTCCTTCTAATACTTTCTGATCAGCAATTTGTTGAGCAGAACCAGAATCACTGCTAGAACTCTCATCTAAATATTGCTCACGTTTGCCGTAGGCATTGATCGAAGTGGTATCGTAGGAATTAGCCGTTCCTCCAGAATAAGCCACGGTCACATCGTTTGAGATCTTTTCGATGGAGTGTGGAATATCGAAATCCTGAATATTCTTATCAATCGTGAATTTATGTGTGACAGAGCTTGGCTTGTCATGGAAATGAATATCCCCACCTTGATCAACTTTTCAAAACCAACTCCCACCCGCCAATTCCACACATTTGTGCATTGATCTGAGCCACGTCATTTTCTGGAAGGTGAAAGTAACATTTGTTCCAACTGTATCCACGTTATCTCCCACACTGATCCAATTTGGATATTCTGACTGGTGATGCGTGATAATATCGTTCACAGTCGCAGATGGATCGACATCAGTTTGTACCACATCAAAATTGGATCCGTCTTTGTAGAGAGATAGATTGAGCAGTGAAGCAAGTCCCAAAACCGTCACCTGAATTCCATCCGGTTTTCCTGTAACTTTTGAGATCCAACCGGAATATATCAATACCCCCCTTGGGTATAATTTCGTGATCGCAAAAACTTTCACGAAATTGAATGGATGGAAGTATTCAGGATAATCATCAAAATCATATTGAAGATCCAAAATCAGTTCATTTTGCCCACCGTTAATAACCTCGGAAAATCGGATTTCAGAAGTCCGTTTATTCCCATCCAAAACAGAAATAAAATTCCCATCTTTGTCATAGATTTTGATGTTGTAGCTTTTTTTCATCAGATTTGTTGCACGATAAATATTTCAGTAGCAGAAAGTGACTTCCCTGCTTTTAAGCCTGAATCTGTAGTATCAAAGTCACCGCTACTGTTTACGAATAGGATCTTCATCTGTCCGTCTAATCCTGTATGTCCAGAACTAACCCCTCCAAGCTGCAAATCTCGATTATCATCTAAATCACCGCCTACTTTCAGGATTCCATCAAATTGATCCTTCCAAGTGTCAGAAGAATTGGATTGGTACACTTTGTTTGGGGTTCCATCCATATCCAGCTCGTTTTCGTAGATGGGAAGAAAGAAAGACTCGTTACTGGAAATAACTCCATCAGAAGCATTGAGTGTATCTCCATCAGATCCCGTAGAGCCATCAGAAATAGAAAGCCAGTCGTTGATACTTGTATGAGGCTTAAATCGGATGAAGTAGTTATTTCCCTTGGTGATGGTCACAGGAGTTGAGAAAACAAAGCTTCTGGTAATCCCTGAGCTATATCCTCCGCTTAGATCTAAAGTCGTTGTTCCAATGACAGTACTTCCATCCGATTCCACAACTTCACACCGAACCGTTCTTGTCCCGGTTTGTACGCCAATAGAAGCGTCTACAGAAGTAATTTCGTCACCACTGGATGTAAATAACTGCCGTACTCCTATGGGGGTATATCCCGTTCTCCCAAAAGTAGTGTCTGTCCCGACATCAGAAGTTCCTGTGACGGTTGTTTTTGCGTCGATCAAACCTTTGGCTATGTAGCAGGCTTTCTTTGCGGTTATCGTTTCTCCAAGCGTAAACGCCTTGGTCGTTTCCACTCCTGAATTATCATCCACGTATTTTTTGGGAGCATATTGTTCATCGGTTGTCGGGGGTGAGTAAGTTGCAATTTTTGGGTGAGAAGAAAAGGTTTTTATCCCTGCAATAGAAAGGTCATTGTGGAGAATTTCATCCGTATCCTGAATCAACACAGAACTAATATCTGTTAATCCTTTCAGAACGGATTTTTCCATCAGGAGCGACACATAGTCGTCCTTCGCAAACGGTTGAGCAGAAGTATCGGCATATCCTCGTGATTCCACATACAGCGTATCAGTAGAGTTGTTGGCGTACTTGATCAGTACGTTTTCGTAGTCAGTGATTTCCCCTGCAGAATCTCGTTTGTTCAAGGTCAGAACGAATGAGCCGATCGCAAATTCATCGTTGTTCTGCCACGTATTATCCGTTCCGCCTTTGAGAACGGTGGTAGTCAGAGAATTTGTATTTATCGCTGTCACCACGGATGATGATCCATCCGTAGTATTGCGGATGAAGAATCCTGTATTAGTGATTCCGATGGCAGAAAGGGCGGATTGGATGCCTGTGCAGTTCAGAGTGGTGGTAGTTCCGACACTGGTAGTTGTATCTTTGTAGCCTGTGGGGAATTTATTCCCATCGCCTGAGTTGAGAAGAAAGGTCATACTACTCGCATCTATGGATGCAAATAATTGCCCTTCGGCATTGTTTTTGGAATTGAGTATTCGGTAGTCCATTTTTTGAGGTTTTTATGGAATTAGAGGTATGAATTTAGATGCGCCACGGTCAGAACGTAGCTGATTGAAGTTCCTGTGACGGTAACGGAGAACGAGTTCACGCCCACATCAAAAACAGGAAAATCACCATCAAAGTCGATAGACGTAGCATTCTTTTTTACGGTGAGAGATTCTGAGTCGATGATGATCACATCTCCATCAGAAATCGCAGTCGTCAGTTCGATCTCTTGGCCTGTGGTGTCGTTTTTAAGATTTAGAGCGGTTACGTCTGTCGCTGAGGTTACGATGATCACGAACTGCGGTTTGGCTTCTGCGGTTCCGATGTTCGTCTGAGACTCAGAAAAACTCAACATATCCACACTGTGTAGATTGGAGGTATAATTCGTATCCGTCCCAAACGGAGTCAGGCACATAAACCGCAACTCCACCGGACACCACGTAATGTGATAGTTCTCCTGCCTCTGGAAATCCATATCAGTGCAGGTGGCTTTATATCGTCTTCGTGATCCGTCTCCTCGTTGAATGTCGAGATTCCCATTCTGGGTCTTGAGCGTTTGCTTCATGGCATCGATCAGCTCGTCCAATTCTGCCCGAGCGTTCGTTACCAACGTCCCTCGAAGAACAATCTCATGAACATCCCAATAATCGGACAGCACAAGTCGTCTGTGTCGATTGGGTCGGTTCTCTGTTTGGAACAATCGGTTAGGACTTCGGTCGTAGATGGGGGTATTCATGACGATCTGCGTATTCTGCAGACTCAGACCTTCAAAACGGATTGGCACATCAGGGAGTCCTCCCATCGAAACGATGGGAATCTCATTGAGGAGCGTGGTGTTTAAAAGTCCTTTATTGAGCATGATTTAGCCTGTCAAAGATTGAAGTTGTATTCGTCTTGAGATTTTATCGATGAGAGCTTCCGCTTTGTCTTCTGAGTCAAAAGTTCCTTGGATGTGGAAGTTCACATTTTGAGTTGGAGTTGTGGTCGTGACAGGGTTTGAGGAAGTCTGTTCTTTTTGGCTTGAAGAAATATTTCTGATGGTTCCAGAAAGAGGTTTAAAAACCCCGTTAGAAGTCGGAGCCACCGCTCCAAACTGTCGTCCTATGTCAGAAAGAGAGCGATTATCATTTCCATCTTTCGGAGCAGTGATGGCTTTTATTTGTAAAAGCACTGATCGCAATTCCTGAAGTTTTTTCTTCATAGAATCTACGGTCGATTGCGTATTGGAAAGGAGAATATTGAATCCATTGATCATCGATTGCACCATCATGGCATGAGCAAATTGAACTTTTTGCATTTCCTCAATAAATCCGCTGAATTGGTCATTCATGGCTTCAAAAGATTGAATATGAACCACCTTCATTTCTTCGGTATTTGCCCTGAAGAAGTCCTTAACTCCTGACCATATATTCTGAAGTGATCCAGAAATCCGACTAAAGATGGATTGAGATTCAGATTCCATTCTTGTGAAAACCTCAGAAAAATTCCTGAGAGGTTTCATTCCACGTTCCACTCAAGGTATTTTTGATTCCCTCCCACGTATCTTTTGTTGTTCCAGAAATAGAGGAAAACAAAGCGGAAGACTTTTCTTTTACCGACTGCCACATACCAGTCGCTTTATCTTTTACTTTTTCCCACCAAGAACCTTCACGAATGGCTTCGTAGGAAGATTTGAGTTTCTCAGTAGTGGCATCCCAAATGGAGGTGAACGTGCTTTTTGTCCTTTCCCATGCGGACACGCCTGCATTGCTGATTGAATTCCAGATAGTTTCGGCTGTTTTGGAGAGTCCTTCGAAGATGGTAGAAAAAGCTGTGGCAATTCCGTCCCAGATCGTACCCAGAATATTTGCAGTCGTATTCCAAATCACTGAAGCAGTTTCCGACATGCCGGAAAAGATACTTTCTCCTTCACTCGCCATGCCTCCAAAAATCCAAGAAAAGAAATCTTTAATCTTCTGCCAGATGACTTTGAGGAATTCAAAAATGCCGTTCCAAATGGATTTGATCGTATCCAAGATTCCATTGAATACGGCTGATATTGAAGATGATAAAACGTCCAAACTGATCGAGAACAAATTCTTGATTGCCTCCCAAATATTTTGAAGAAAGTTCAGAATTCCATTCCACACTCGTTCTCCTGTCTGCTTCATGGTCTCCATTGCTCCTCGCCAATCACCTCCGAGAATTTGGAGGAAGGCTTTCAGAGCTCCTATTACCAAGCCAAACGTCACATCAAAAACGGCTCTTATGGCTCCCTAAATAGATTTCGTGAAAGATGAGATTTCATCCCAATGAGCACGAATAAAATCAGTAATCCCAAGTGCCACAGGTTTTATAAATTCCCAGATACCCAAAACCACGGATTTTATGATGGACGATACATTCTTGAAAGCCTGCACTATCAGACCTGTCCATTCTTTCACGGTTCGCAGGAACTCGGCTCCTGCTCCTTTTCCAAATACCTGATCAATGACTTCTCGAATTACAAGAATGGCTCCCTGAATTCCACCACCTGCGTACAGAAAAACGGCTTTAAGTTGGAGATAGGCTCGTTCTACGGTTTGGAATATGGGAAGCAGGAATTGCACGAATACCTTATCCACGATGTCTTTGATTCCGAGGAAGTTCATATCATAGGCTTTCTTGAGTCCATAAATAGCTCCAACTATGGCTGAGAATGTGGCAATCAACGGCAAGAAGGCAATGACAACTGCCCCGACTGCTGCCGCTGCTCCTCCAAGAGCAAAATTGAGGATGGCAAATACGGAAGCCAATACTACGCCTGCAGTTGTGATGGCTGTGAACACTTTTATCGCTTTTTGTAGTGGTTCAGGCAAAGCCTTGAAAGCATTCCTCAGCTTCTCAATCCCAGAAAACAAAACAGAAACCGCTTTACTCACAACAGGCATCAACGCTTGTCCAAGATCGATGAAGACATCCACAAACAGATTCTTGAGTTTTTGTAATTGTGATCTCATCGTTCCGAACCTCTGAGCTGCTTCTTTGGTGAGAGCTGTATTCTTCTCGAATTCTTCAGTTCCTTTCGAGATGCTTCTACGAAGCAGATCTCCAGCTCCTGCCAAAGATAAAAAAGCTCGCTGTAATCGAACATCGGTTCCGATCACTTCTCCGAGAACGGTCGAAGCTTTATCTCCAGATTTACTGAGTCCTTCCACAAAAAGAGTGAAGGCTTGACTCGCATCCGTTTTCCATAAATCTGCAAATTTTTCTGCAGAAATTCCTGCGATTTTTGCAAAGTCTGTGACTTTTTCTGAGCCTTCCGCCACGGCTGTATTCATTTCCAAAAGAGCTTTTTGTACGGCTGTTCCTCCGGCTTCTGCCTGAATTCCAACTGAAGAAAAAACCGTGGAAATTCCGAAAATTGCCCCTGCATTTATACCCGCAATTTTACCGGCTCCGGCAATTCTGTTCGTGAATTCTACTATCTCCGATTCGGTCGTCGCGAAGTTATTTCCCAATCCCCCCACAGCCGATCCCATATATGCAATTTCTGATTGTGGACGTTGCATGATTTCCGCAATCCGAGCGAATGCCATGGCTGATTCTTCTGAGGTGAGGTTTGTTGTGACGGATAGCTTGGCGATCGTATCCGTGAAGTCGATCACACTTTCTTTGGCAATTCCGAGCTGTCCTCCGAGTTCTGCAATTTTGGAAAGTTCTGTGGTATCTACAGGGATTTCTAAAGCCTTTGCACGGATTCCTTCGGCAAGGCGAGAGTATTCTTCCTCGGTTGTATCAATGGTTTTCCTTACTCCTGCAAATGCCGATTCGAACTCTATAGCTCGACTGACCGCTTGATGAGCGATCAGTCCAAGCGATCCAATAATAGCCGTCCCAGCGGCCGCCATTTGCCCGCTGGTCACTTTGGCCGTATTGCCGAGTCCTTTCACTTTCTGTTCCACATGGGAAACTTTTGGAGAGGCTCGGTCATCGGCTTCGATGATGAATTTTACTTTGTTTTGGTTCATGACTATTGATTTTCCCTGTCCTCCGTAGCTCGTAAAACGAAGGATTAATTTATTGAGAGCGTAGGGGGTTGTTTCGTTTGCAGTTCTCCTTGCTCAGCACAAGCACTGCATCCTGATAAAACGAGGTCGGCATCTGAGCGATGTCCTGTGGTGTCCATCCAAATTCCCGACAAAACTGAATATCAGTAAACCGATGAGCAACTTCGATTTGAAACTGATTTGTGGGAGTAATGTGTTTTCCATCTATGAGCAGGTCAAAAATTTTGTTTTTATCAATTAACTTTTTTTTTCTGAAGTTGGATCCTCGAGATTCTTTCCGGTGATCGCCTCGAGCAGGACTTTTAGATCTCTCATACAGAACCGTTCGAGATTTTCTTCCGTAATTGGCATATCGATTTCTTTTCCGTTAATCTCTTCGATAAAATTCCACGCTTTGATTGATCGAAGGATGATCGAACGACCTGCTTTCTCGGCATCAGGATGAGATTGGTCTGAGGCTTTCGGGAATTCTTTCGTAATAGCTCGTTGTTCTGCCACGGTCATATCCGTGAAGACTTCTACCTGACTGTCTTTGAATGACGGTAGTTCTACAGTTTTGGTCGGCTTGGTATCAATAAAGGTAATTTTGGTCATTGGATTTTTGGGTTAGAAAATTAAGCAGTATAAATCGTTCCGATTTTGCCGTTCGTCACTTCGATCTTTACCGCCTGTCCGTCTGCACTGTCGTAAAAACACTCGGCTTCTGCGGTCACGCTGTATAATTCATCCGTTCCGGTTGGCATCTCGTGTTTGTTGAACCGCACATCCGACATTTTGATCTGGATCGTGAATTTGGCGTTGTTGGTATCAGTGGCAGATACGATCTCGTTATTCGTGATCGTCAAAATACACGCCTGTTTGGTTAGGTTGAGGTATCGATCCCGATCTTTTACGTTCTCGAAGTATTTGGTGAATTTGAGCGTAGACTTGGCTCCTTTGGGTGCGATGACCGATGGTGAAGATCGAAGCGATCCGTATCGTTCTTCTAGGCTGTTCTCATAACTGAATTCCCAGTTTTCGATGTTCTCTGCGGAATTTGAAGCGGCTGCCGTCAGATCATCTCCAAACTGAAAAGAAGCATGCACAAATGAAAAGACTTTTGCCGCGTCGGAATAGGATGGTGTTTGTGGAACGAGTTCGATTTTGGCTTCGTTAGCTACGGTGTAGCTGTTTCCAAGCGTTGCAATCTGAACCGTATTCGTCGGCTCGCCTGAGACGGTGGCAATTGCATCTTCTTCATTTTGAGGGGTGTTGTCTGATATGTTCACCGAATCATCTGTTGTGAGTCCTTCGGCCGTATCGAGGGATAAATCCACACTCGCTCCTGCAGTAGCATCAGAAATTAAGTTAGCTTTCTGAAAGACTCCGTGAGCTTTGAGTCCGAGTGCCATATTGACCAGCCCGTCTGCTCCAGTAAGGTTGAGAGAATCAACCATCACTCCGAATGCTCGATCTACAGAATATTTCTGTCCGTTTTCTGAGCTGTCATCCAGATTTCCTTTTCCCTGTTCCATTGTTAGGGAGGGCAAAGCATTTGCTGTCGAGAGTTCGTGTTTGTATACCGATCCATCTGTAGCAGAAGAAACGTCACTGGAGGCAATCGATCCGAGAGCGAGGTACAGAAAATACACGCACTCGTTTACATCGAGGTCGACGTTGTAACTTCCATCGGTGGATACTTTGCCTTTGACGGCATTGATCGCATTCCAGCGGTTATTCTGGATCGGGTTGTTGGCGATCACTTCCTGATTGTAGGCGGTATCGCCATCTTTAAATCGGATGAAGTGCGTTGGTTTTACGGCTGTTGAGACGGTTGTTTCTTTTTTTACGGCAAGGTAGCCGTTTCTGGTGGAGGCCATGGTAGAAGAGGATTAAAAAGTAATCCGTCTTCGTAATGTGTTTTTATGGGCGGTTTATTTGGTCGTTGTTTTGAGGACTGTTTTTCGTTTCTTTTCGGATAAACTTTCTAGCTCGAAATAAGGATTCCGTAGAAGTCTATTTCTCTGTGAAGCCGTCACGGTACGACTTTCTCCCGAACCGAAGGTTGGAATTCCAGTGATCGATTGAGGATGTGCGGAGGTGTTTTTGATTTTCATGTGGTTTGGATTATGAAATTATCGATCACCGATAACTTGGACTTTTATGGTTACCGTGACTTCGTAGGTGGGGAAGCCTCTGGAAGTGCTGAGGGAATAATTCACGTTTGTTACTTGTGCAATCTCGCAGGCTTTGAGATCTTGAGTTCCTGATTTGTAGGGAAGCGTTTGATTTTTTTGGATCGTTCCGCAAATGGTGTAAGCATCTGTTCCCTGATTAGCATTCGACATTTCTACTTTCCTGATCGCATCTTCTACGGCAAAAACTTTGTCGTTCTCGAGAGCCGATTGTCCGAAGTAGGCTTTGGCGTTGTAGACCAATCTGATCTCAATGTTTTGAAGTTTTTCATCATAGCGGGATCCTCGCATGGTGTAATCAGTAGAGATCGGTTGTATGGCGAGAGCTGGCAGATCACTTTCTGGAATCGTCATTGGATCACCAAAGAACACCTTCCGAATGTCGGAAAGTGGAGATGTATTTTTGGATACGGAGGTTGCAAGCAATTGTTTGATTGCAATTATGGATTGTTCCATGATTCCAGAAAGTAAGTAATAAAGTAAAATGTCGTTTCTGGTTGGAGTTTAGCGCGCTTAGCGTGGGGGACGCCAGCGAATTTTTTGGTTCTAAAAAATTGCTTGCCCGAGAACGACTATCTCGGGCAAAGCGAAGTAGTGAATGTAGGATCTCAGATTAACCGAAATTACAAGAATATCTAGCGGAGGAAGTCGCCTTGATAACGATCTTTTCCCCTGGCTCAATAACACACGGCTCGGATGAAGGCGAGTAGTCTACCCCATTGATATTGAGGGTTTCAAAGGTAACTCTGATGGTTTCCTTATCCTTTGCTACTCCGAAATCATACTCTCCGGGAAGTACTATGCCAGTACTAAACTTTTTCCCACCCTCCTCTAATTCGAGGCTTCTTACTCGACCATCAAAGTAATGCTTTTCTTTAATATTGGATTTGTCGGACACTATCTGGATCCTCCATATCATTTGATCACTGAATTGTGATCTTATAATGTGTATAGAAAATAAATGCGTAAAAGTCAATAACGTAAAAATTCAAAAGTTATTCCAAGAAATCGATTTAAGTGGCTCTGGAATTGATTCTTGCTTGCTTTTTTGTGTTAAAATGTGGTATAATGGTTAGATTGCAAATGGACGAAACTCAAGCTATTCGGAAACGCCTTCTTGTTCTACTGGAAAACCCTGTATTTCCAGTGTCAGTCAGAGCTAAGTGGAAGCCAGTAATTTCACAGCTTAATCAAGATCAATGTAATGCAGTTCTCAAAATGCTTTCAAAGTATTACAAAGAAACCATGGAAGCAGGAAAAAACTTCCGAAGCAACGTGAAATTCTATCAAAAAAAACAGAAAAGCAATGTCTTCATTTCTGCAGAGAAAAAATCTAAGATGATAGAAAACCAAGAAGCAGAAGATCTACTATCTCAAATGGATGACCTATAAAATGATGTTTGATATTCCTAATACTCGATTCCTGTACAAACTTTCTTCTGACCCATCTGGATCAGCAGAAAACGTAGGAACCGTTGAACACCAATGTCCAATAGAAACACCTCAATCTGTACAAGCTGATTTGGATAGAGAAATTGCTAATACGTTTGACTCGTTTGATGCCATGGAAAAGGATGATCTTCTCGCCACGGAAGGCGATCTGATTGAAAAATCAAAACAGGGACTAAATGAAATGATTCGAGTTCATCGATCTGAAGGGCTCGAAAGGACTCGAGGTTTAGGATCGGAATCAGATATTTTATACGCTTCGCTTTTTACACCGAGAGATACTGCTCGGGTCATGAATCCATTGAGTCCTGGACTTGAACCAACGATGAGCAACAAGCTTCCTCCTAAAGAATTAGCCGAACGAGAAGCCTTTGTTTCTGAATTAGCTGAAGCCGCTGGTAGATTAGGATCTCTTTTTAATTCTATCGTGGATGCAACGATGACTTATCGTGATGCCAAGTCCGATGACGATAGAGTTAGTGCTTGGGAGTCTATACAAGTCGGATTAGCTGCCACTCCTATTCCCATGGCTATTATGAATTCTATGAAATGGGGAAAATTGGGAAAACTAGGGAAGTTGCTGGAAAGAGGTGCTGAAGAGGGTAATGTGATTGGAGATAGGGTTCGAAGGTTATCTGAAAATGCAGATAGAACAGATGTTTTTCTCGTGGTTGATGATGTAGGAAAAGAATCTTTGAATGTAGCTAAATCGTTGAAGCAGTTTTTAGAGGAAGGCAATACGTCTTCAATTGATGAATCTGTAGAAGGATTTAATGATGTTATTGATTGGATTGGGCAATTGAAAAGGAATAAAGCTGTGGCAGACGATCAATTTGATGATCTTATTTTAGATATAAACGTCACGATTGATAGATTAAGAAAAACTGCAAATGCTCATCCAATTGCTAAACGGAGACTGGATCCCGTCATAAGACGATTGAAAGAATCTATTAAATAATTAAAAAAATGGAAAGAAAATTTACCGATTACTATGATTTTGTTCCCCCTTGGATTAAAAAGAGATTCCAAAGTAGACTTAGTAAGTCGAAAGAACATGTTGAAGAATTTAAAGGAGAAACTGATTTGAGCTACCTTGAGCAAGATGGAATTGAACGTTTGCGTTTAAGTAAGCTTCTGGTTGAGGATTTTGAGTTTGTATTTAGTAATCCCAGAGTACAGCTTGTAGAAGCTGATTTCAGAGAAAGAGCTGCAGAAGTTCTTCGAAGGAATATTCGACTCTACCAAACCCTTGATGCTTTAAATCTTATTTTTGATGTTCCTATTAAACTTATGTCTATAGTTTCAAAGTATGGTTTGGAAGAAACAGAAAAAATGCTTGAACTAAAGGAAAGAATTGTCCAATCGTTGAGAGAAGGAGAATTAGATATGACTTCCTACAAAGCTTATAAAACGTATGCAAGAGATATTTTAAGCCAAAAAAGTGATAAAGAAGGAGAAACGATTTCCACCGTTCTTCTTGATGCAGCTTTGTTTTTTGAAGGACGGCATTTTGATGTTTTCATGGAAAAAATTGATGTAGCTATCCGCTACGTTACAGATTTAGGTTTAAACAACACGATTGAAGAACTCTCGAAAATAAGAAAACATGTTAAACTTGAATACCAAACACCCCAACCGCCTTCTCAATCTTCCCCTGCAAAGCCCTTACCATTTCCGCCACCGTTCGATTAGAAATATCCACCACCGCACGTCTCGGTAAATTGCCACTACCTCGCTGATGATGTATCCCATAATCAGCATCAAACTGAAGCTTCCCTGATTTATTCGTCACCGTCCTTTTTCGATTATCCTGCAAATTCCCAGTCCATCGAAGCACTGAAGGATTTTTAGGTGTCTTCTTGTAATATCCCCAACGCATTTTCCGAGCCTTTTGAGTAGATGCAGAAAGAGGCTTCCACTTTGGAGATTTCTCCATATTTTTTCCTTTCCCTTGAAACACCTCATCCGTTCGTTCTTCAACGATTTTCAGAGACTCATCAAAAAAGCCTTTTAAGTTTCTCAGGTTCTTCGTCAGTACTCTCAGATTCCGAGAAAGCTGAATGTCACCGACAACGGAAAACTTTATTTGAGCCATGTATCCTCATCATAGCGCACTGTTACTGTGATCCTAAATTTATCTCACATCGACTTTTCTCCATATCCAAAATCGAACGATGACAAATAAACCTCCTTGTTCCATTCCACAAAAGGCAAAACAGAAGTTCCAATGACCATCATCCACATACTTCTGGTATTCTCGCCTGTAGAATCGTCATTGGTATCACTCGCATCTTTCAGTTTCCACGCTATGAAGTAGCTCCCTCCTGTTCCCGTAGACACTTTTGTTCCGTAAGATTCGATTTGTCCTGTGGTTTGATTAATTCGGCACGGAAGAATCGTGATGTAATTGCTGTTGGTGGAATCGGCAAAAATGACATAAAGAATCTGTCGTTCCTCATCCATAAAACAACGAACTCGATTATTGAGAGCCACACTGTAAGGAATGGTTGTATGATTCCATGAAATCGAGCTGGCGGATGGCGTTCCGTAAGATAAACGAATGTTTCCTCCGTTGTAGGAAGTCACCCAATAATACTTGTCCATTTTTTCATTGTACGCCCCCCAAACAGATCGAGCATCATCAGTTGATTGCTGTTCTTCCTGCAATTTCGTGCCGTCTCCATTTTCATCAAAACTTACCCACCAAGCTTTGGCTTTGCTACTTTTTTCGAGAGCCAAAACTCGCTCCAATCCTTCATGGTAATGCGCCCAATTGTCGTATTGAGTGGAACTGGAAGTTCCGAGTTGGAGCGGTGTACCTTCCGCATATTCTTCCGTGCGAATGCACTTATAAATCTTTCCATCTTCCCCACGTTTAACGATGTCGCCAGCAGTCAGATTTTCTCCGAGCACAATGTCCTCGGAAGAACTTGCTCCGCCTCCACCGCCTCCCGTCAGTTCAATAGCACTATCGACTGTAGAATCTTTGCACTGATAGACTTTGGCATTGGTTGTATCCATCCAGATAGAACCGATGGCAAAGCCTTCCAAAGAATCATTTGAATTGTCGGGGGCAATCGTGGCATCGAGTTTCGACTGTTTCGTGGCAATCAGATCTACTCCCAAATTTTCCAAAGCTTCACTCGCATTTACCGCTCCTGTTCCACCTTTCCCAACCGAAACAGGAAACGCCACCCCTCCGTCAATGCTGACGGAGATGGGCGTATCGGCAATGGTGACTTCAATATCTGGCATTATGTAGAAATAGTTATGTCCTGTGAAATTGAGAAAACACCTCTCATAAAAGTTGTTATTTTCCCGCTTGATTCGATCAGTTGCATATCGTATTCATAGCGTCCAACCGATACATCAGACGTATCGACAGGGAGAAGTGAAATCTGTGTTTCTCCCTGCGTTGGATTAGAATGCGTTGTCACTTGTTTCTGAATCAATGCAGATTCATCGGGATCTGAGATGGATGATTTAACGGTCAACCAGACGGTTGATCCAGTTATATCAATAGAATCTCCCGTGGAATCACGGAATGTCAGATTCCACGTCTTATCGTCTCCCCGATAGATTTCCAAGTTGGTGCGGATCATTTTTTGGGTGATGAATTTGTCTTCTCCGTAGAGACACGCCGCGGCGTGTCTTTACTATCGGTTTTCAGGATTCTGAGATAGGGATCGGCTTTGATGAATCCTAACTGATCAGGCGTGACCTGAACGGTCGTAGGATTAGAACCAAAGACAAATCCGGCTCGCGCGCGTTTTCCTGCCGGATGATTGGGATCGTTCAGGCGAACGGTTATTTTTGTTGTTGCGGTCATGGTTTATGAGATTACAAAATAGGAGGGACGTGCGTTATTCACACGCCCCTAAAGATGGATAATTTTATCCCTGAGACTTGAAGGCTTGCCTCCAATCTCCAAAAGCGAAATTGAATCGTGAATCCACTCCATAGTGAATTTTCTTCCGCCAGAAGAGTTCTGGACTGTCAGGATTATCCAAAGCCGTAAACTGGATGTCTTTCCGATTCTGATAAATAAACGGTCGTACAGGGCGAGACACAAGATCCAGCACGTACCAGGCCGAATTGGCTCCATTATTTGTCAGATACGGATTCACAACGAGTTCCAATTCTCCTTCGAGTTCCCGATCTGCATCTCGGCTTTTCGGAAAGAGCAGTTCTTTCGCGGCAAATCGAAGAGAACTTGGAACCACGATATGAGAGGGAGTAATTCCTGATGGATTTCCTCGATCGTCTTTGTAGTCTCCCATTGTCGTGATGACTTCCTTGAGCGTGGTCGCACTGAGGGCTTTTCCAGAAGCAGAATAATTTGTCTGAATCCCACTGTCTCGTTCCGAGTGATCGGTATCGAAGAAATTCTGTCCGTCATAACAAGCTTCCTGATGTCCATTTTCGATCCTCTCTATAAGGATTTTGTCGTAGGATTTCTTTGCGGTTCCGGCCATATTTCCGACACGGATCTTGATCTGTCCGTATTGTTCATCATCTATGGCATTCCGGTCGATTCCGATAGTAGATTCGAAGTCCTTATTCTTGATAAGAAAGCTGTATTCACTGAGGGCTTTGACCTTACGTTCATCGAGCCATTCGGTAAGTCCTGGGTTTTCTCCCAGCCAAGCGTATTCTTCCGAACCTTTGTTCGATTTAATTTCCGTGGTGATGTCCTGGAAGTAGGTTTTTGTATTTCCCAAGCCCTTCATAAACACGGTTTTTAGTCCTGCCGTGAGAAGCTTTGGAATATCTGGTTTGGTGATCATGGTAAAAAATGATTAACGAAATAATTTTCGTCAATGCAGTGTGATATGAAGGGCGGTTGGGGGGGGGAAAAAGTGGAAAGTAGAAAGTATAAAAAGGGGCAGAGCATAATTTTATTAATCATTACTCATTCCTCATTATTCATTCCACTCAGGCTCCGTTTGCAGCTACGTTTCCGACATAATTGTCGATACTGATGTACGCTTTATTGGCAGATACGAATTCTACAATCTGTCCGACGGTAATCTGAGGATTAGCCGTGTCAGAGGTCACCGTCAACGTACTGTCATCGGTGACGTTATTCAGGAAAACAGCATTGCCGACATTCGCCTGTGAGATCGTATCGCTGATGTCCACGAGGAATGTTCCTTTGCGATAGATTGGGCAGAGTTTGTCATTGAGGCAGCCAAAAATCTAACAGGAGCAAAAAGAAGGGCTTTTGAGGCAAAAATAA
>CAZQFO010000007.1:0-25864 GCA_964592695.1 uncultured Candidatus Peribacteria bacterium | reverse complement strand
GATGGATGCATTGTGAACTTTTTATTACGAGTTATTAAATCCTCATTCCTAAACACCATTTCATATTCGTTATTACTTTATAGTTAGTAATCAATATTTTTATGACCCTCTTCGTTTCTCGCTTGCTGTGGGAGGAAGTAAATAGCATTTGTTTTTTTATTCCTTCGGATTAAACCCCCTTTGTCCCCCTTAACAAGGGGAATGTTATATTGCATCCAAAAGTTGTCTCCTTCTCTCATGTCGCTCATGCTCATCTACAGCAGTACTTAAAAAAGTATCTACTATTTCTAATGGTTGATCAACAAATGATGTTCTCTCTCCCATAGCCAATACATTCGCTCCATTATGTTCTCTTCCCAACCGAGCTAGTTCAACTGAATTTGCCAATACACATCGAATCCCTTTTACTCGATTGGCAGCTATCGATATACCTACTCCAGAACCGCAAATCACTATTCCCAAAGTATCTGGATTAGCAACCACTGCCTGCCCAACTTTCATTCCAAAATTTGGATAATCACAACTTTCAGCAGAATCACATCCGACATCTTCGATATCATAATTCGACGATAAATGTGCTTTTACCTTTTGCTTAAGCTGAAACCCCGCATGATCGGAACCGATAAATATTTTTTTCATATGCACGAAGTCTAAGACAATATGTTCGTTAATCAAATATTTTGCTTCCTTAAATCAAATCTGTTAAAATAAAATCAAAATCCCCTATGGAAAAAATATACAAAAAAAGGTTAAACTTGCTAGTATTTATACTTACCGGTATCATTGGAAACATTGGAGTTATCCAAAGCACTTCCCCTACAGATCTCTCAATAAAAATAGAAGAGGGCACTTTAAGTGTTGACATTGTAAATAACATAGGGATACCCATACCCAACCCAATGGTTCTAATGACTTCACTTGTTGCAGATTTTTCAAACAAAGAATCTACCGGTATATTAGGAACTACAGAAGAACAAATATTCCTATATAATCCCACTGCTACTCAAACATGGACTGTCTCCATCGGAGCATCTAATGGCCCATCTGCACTCTGGCAAGGAGATAACTACACCATGGATTACAATGATCCAGACTCATTTCACGGAAACGGACAATTAAATATTAACCCATCAAACGGAATAATGGCTATCATCATCCCGAATCATATAACTGGAAATGTAGGCTCTACCATTCCTAATCCATCAGGACTAACACTCGGAACCGAAACAACCTTCGAACAAAATGAAACAGAAAGCATTACACTTTTTAATTCAGTCACAGCTGATGCTTATCGTATCTACAGCTTGCAAAATGTAATGCTTACCCAAATAGTTCCCGGTCAAAAAGAAGCCGACAATTATGTGATTAATATGACAATAACAGCTCTATAAAAACCGTTACAAAACAGAAATAACACAACATCATAACAAAAATTATGTAAGACCTGAACCTAAACCTTTGACAACAAATCAAAACTTTCTACAATCCACCTCGATTTTTAACAACTTTATCATGCAAAAATCTTATGAAAGTGTCGTTTCTATTGCTGGAAATATCCTGGTAGTTGAAGGAGTTGAAGGGGTAAAATATGAGGAATTAGTAAATGTCGAAACAGGTGACGGAGAAGTTCGACCAGGAAAGGTATTAGAAATTGACGGTGACCGTGCAATGGTACAGATGTTTGAAGCCACACAAGGATTTGCCATCACTGGACTAAAAGCTAAATTCCTTGGAAAAGTAGCTACTCTGGGAGTATCACCTGATATGATGGGTCGTGTATTTAACGGAGCAGGAAAACCAATTGATAATGGTCCTGAAATCTTGCCAGAAAAACAAATTAATATTGCGGGAGCTGCAATTAATCCATATTCTCGAGATTTCCCTGAAGATTTTATCCAGACTGGAATTTCCACAATAGACGTAATGAACACATTGGTCCGAGGCCAAAAACTTCCAGTATTTTCCGGATCAGGACTGCCACATGCAGACTTAGCTACACAGATAGCACGACAAGCAAAAGTAACCGATGGTTCCGAATTTTCTGTTATTTTTGGAGCAATGGGAGTTACTTTTGAAGAAGCAATGTATTTTCAAAGAGAATTTGAACGAACCGGGGCGATTGAAAAATCTGCTCTTTTTATCAATACTGCAGCCGATCCCGTAATCGAAAGAATTGCAATCCCGCAAATGGCACTGACTCTGGCAGAATACCTAGCCTTTGAAAAAGATATGCACGTATTAGTAATATTAACAGATATGACAAACTATGCTGAGGCTATGCGAGAAATCTCAGCAGCAAGAAAAGAAGTCCCAGGACGCCGTGGATACCCAGGATACATGTACACCAATCTTTCTACAATCTATGAACGAGCCGGAAAGATCAAAGGAGCAAAAGGATCTGTGACACAAATCCCAATTTTATCCATGCCAGAAGACGACATTACTCATCCCATTCCAGATCTAACCGGATACATTACAGAAGGACAGTTTGTACTTGATCGAGGATTGCATCAAAAACAAATACCACCTCCAGTAGATGTACTTAAATCACTCTCTAGATTAGCTAATGCGGTAAGAGGAAAATGCACTAGAGATGACCACGGAAAAGTATCTGATCAGCTATTTGCATGTTACGCTCGAGGAAAAGACGTTCGAGAGTTAGCAGTGGTACTGGGAGAAAGCTCTCTTTCTGACCTAGATAAACAGTATCTTAATTTTGCTAATGATTTCGAAAAAGAATTCATTGGACAATCTTTTGCCGTGGAAAGAACTCTTGAAGAAAGTCTCGACCTAGGATGGAAACTTCTTGCTCGATTCCCAATATCAGAATTAAAACGTATTAATCAAACAACGATTGATAAATACCACCCAGATAAAAAAAATTATCAATGATCAATTCACAATTTCCATACCTGTTTTACAACTTCATATAATATCAACATTCTTATTCCATATTTCAGAACTTTCAACTTGAATTAGACATTTTTTTATGCTATAATACATAGATATTTAAATGTATCGGAAAATAGAAAAATGATTTTTTCCCCATTATTGTTTTCATTTATTTCATTATTACTTGTCACGTCGTAGTGCAACGAAGATGGATCATTTTTTAATTCCGCGTAGCGGTCATGTTCAAATGGATCTACAGGCTTTTATTGACCGCATAAAAAACGCAGTTCTCCTGAGCGAGGAGGATCGACAATATTTTTTGTCTCGAGCTGCAGATTATACACCTGAAATTCGAACAAAGATGACCGACATTTTGAAACTTCATGAAGATAAACTTATCCAGTACGCGAATAAACAAACTAAAATGCAGTTTCAAAATCGTCTCACTGAAATGAAACAACTAATGATGGAGGCAGAAAAAGATCATGAAGCAGAAATTGCAGAAGCAGAAAGACAACTAGAAGAAGATCTAAAAAATTTAAAAATTTAAAACATGTCTATTTCACAACAAAAATCAAATCCAATGGAAAAAATGCCAGAAAAAGCCCCAGCACCAAAACAAAGTCCGGATCAAATGCGTCAAACTGAAGTTAAAAAAGTGGCTAACAAACCAGAAATTACTTCAAAAGCAAAAGAATTAGCTGTCGAAGCAGGAACAAACATGAAAGCACTAGACCCGAAATTTACAAAAAAAGAAGGAACTACAAAACAAACAAATGAAAGTACTCCACATACAGAATCTCAAAGCTTAATCCATCCTGATGTAGAACCTGCGACACAAAATAACGAAACTCAAACTCTAAAAAAAGCTGATGAAGTCGGCCCCGAAGGTCAAAATCAACAAGAAGCTGAACAAGGAAAAGAACAAACAGATGAATCTCCCGAACAAAAAGCTGCCAAGGAAGCAAAAGATGATTTTGACAAGGCTTCAGAAGCTGCGAAAGAGGCTAAAGAAAACGCTGATAAAACGCAGTCGGAAGTAACCGAAGCAAAAAAAGCACTCAAAGAAGCTGAAAAATCTGGTAACCAAGAGGAAATTGATAAAGCCAAAGAAGCCCTTCACAAAAAACAAGACGAACTGGTTGAAAAAAGAACTGAAGCAACAAAAAAAGCTGAAGAAGAAGTAGAGACCGCAAAAAAAGCATTGGAAGCTGCAGAAAAAGCTAAAGTTGAGGAAGTTATCGCAAAGGCTAAAGAAGCACTGAAAGAAGCAGAAAAGAAACTAATACAAGCAAAAGATGGAGAGCTAAATGCCCGTGAAGACATCTTATCAGACATCGAACAAACCATAGAAGAAACTGCAAATCCAGAACTCAAAGAAAAACTAAAAGATCAAGCCGCAAAAATGAGGACAGAACGTCCATCTCGAGGAAATAATGCTCCAGGAAACGCTGGAAATGCTGAGTCAAAAGAGGGGAAAAGTTGTACAGTAGATGCTATGATTCAGGGAGGAGAACAATATATAGGAATTCCATATAAATGGGGAGGAGGCCATCCTCTTCGAGAATTTCCACCAGACAAGCCAAAAGGACTAGATTGCTCCGGATTTGTGAGTGCCTGTTTAGTAAATGCTGGAGTTTTTAGTAAGGGACAAGCGGCTTGTGCTCGAGATTTTCAATCAGCTGCAAATGCCAAACCTTATGCTTCATTTCCAAGGGGAGGAGGTGATCAGTCATCGCAAACATCAACTGAAACACCCGGGGCTTCTTCAGAAAAGACCGAATCAAAAACAGAGACTAGTGGTTCTCATGGAGAAGGAAAAGAAAAGAAAACTACGCAAGAAGGAAAAATCACAAAAGGAACACTTATGTTTTGGGGAAGACCAGCCACTCATGTGGCTATATGCATGGGCCCTCCAGATGCCAATGGAAATATCCAAACTTTTGAATCAAATTCCAGTGGTGGAAAATGTGAAAAACGATCTAGAAAATGTTCAGCCAAACATAGTTTTGGAAATCACCCAAGTGTGACCTAAAAACTTTTCGTGTAACTATTCAGCACAACATAAAGGATTGAATTTTTGGCACTTCATCAGTCTTCGCTCTACGAGCTTCGACCGACAGGCGAGGACGACTGCAGGGAGTCCTCGGGAAAAGTGCCATTAAGGTCGAAATACAAACATGATAGTATTGATCGCTTTATTGAGACCTTAGCGTGATTTTCATGAAGGCAATTGCTGAATAATTACCTTTTCGTTTTATTAAAAATACGATACGCTTACACTCGACATATATATAAACTAACAAATCGATCCGTTTCACATGAAAATAAAGTGGAGAAATTTTGGATTTGGAGCCTTCCTAGAAGAAGGCGAAGATGTCGTATACATATTTCATCCCCTCCTGGTCATCGCTTTTTCAAAAATGTGTACCAGATTGGCTCTTTGGGGAAGTGGAGCTTTTTTGGTCTGGTTTCTTTTCCCCACCAAGCTGTTTTATGTCTGGACCGGATTAGCCGGATTCGCTATATATCGAGGTATTTCAGCACTAATTTATTGGTATATAAATGCAATCCTGATCACCAATGATGGCATTATTTTCGTTAATTGGCCTTCGCTTTTTGTAAAAAAATTCCGACGTATTGACTGGTTTAATCTGGATCAAGTTGCTGTCGAAAAAGTGGGAATAAAAGCCTTTGCTGGAAATTTTGGATCCTTAATGTTTATGAAAATGGGAGGCGATATCGAAGAAGTAAAATACATGAGACGACCTCATAAAGTAGCCAGAATGATAGAAAGACACCGAGCAAAAATGAGCGATGACAAAAATTTTACTGAAGAATCAGCGCTTAAAGAATTACTTTCGCAACTAGTCATGTCTCATGTTGATAAAAATGGACAACCAGAACGAAAAACTCCTGAAGAATTGACGAAGAAAGAAGATATAAATCAGAACAAAATTATCCCACCAGAATCTGATCCTAAACCTCAAAAACAAAATGCTCCAGAAAAAATTAAAAAAGAATTTAGTCATGAAGTTATCATTACAGAAGAAATGGATATAACTGTAGAAAAAGAATTAGATGACACAGGAGGATTTGATATTGATTTCTTTAAAACCAATCCACCAGAAAATGAAAAAAAAGATTGAGAAAGACTAAAAAATTAGATAATAATTAAGCATCAATTCTGTAAGTAAATGTAATCTTATTTTTCTTTAATATTTCATAAACAATTTCATTAGATACTCTGAAATATACTAATAAAAACTTAACCCATTTCCATAAATGCAAACCATTCTTTCAGCCTATGCTGTCATCTATAATGATTACAATGATAGAAATGAAATACTACTTGCCATGCGAAATGAGAAATGCAAAAAAGATGCAAATAAATGGGAAGTAATCGGTGGAAAAATTCATTTTGGAGAATCCCCAAAAGAATGTCTCATTCGTGAAGTAAGAGAAGAACTAGGATGCAAACTAAAAAATATAAAGCTGTTTGATATTTATAATTACGTAAATAAAGACGATAAGTTTCAACTTGTTTCTATCATATATTTAGCAAAAATTGATGGGGTTCCAAGAATTAATCAAGGAGAGATCTCAGATCTACGCTGGTTTACTTTTGAAGAGGCTCAAAAACTAGATTTTGCCGTTAATTGTAAGAAAAGAGTTGAAGATTATTTTTTAAAAGGAGTAAAATTAAACACATTATAAAATGTTGAAATTTCAAAAAGTTTCACTCTCAATTGGAAAAAATGAGGTTCTTCAGGAAATTAATTTTAAAATAGATCCAGGGGAATTAGTGGCTGTATTAGGGGCTTCGGGGGCGGGAAAATCCTCGCTCTTCAAGCTCCTGACCGGTGAAAAAAAGCCTTCTTCTGGTTCCATAAAATTAGATGATTTCCCTCTAGAAAACATCAATCGAAAAAGTCTTCAGAGTTACCGCAGACAAATCGGAATAGTATTTCAAGACTTTCGTTTACTAAAACAAAAAACTGTTTTTGAAAATGTCGCTTATGCACTGGAAGTTTGTGGAAAAGAGGATGAAATAATGGAAAAAGTACCAAATTTATTAACATTAGTTGGATTGGGATCAAAATCTCATCGTTTTCCCAGAGAACTATCAGGAGGAGAATCTCAGCGAGTAGCAGTCGCACGAGCATTAGTTCACAATCCTCAAATCTTGATTGCAGATGAAGCTACAGGAAATCTCGATCCCAAAACCTCTCGAGAAATTGCCGAACTCTTTTTTAAATTAAACAAAGAAAACAATCTCACAATTCTTTTTGCCACACATGATCCAGTGTTGATTAAAAATCTAAATCCACGAGTCCTTCGATTAGATAATGGAAAAGTTTTATTTGATAAAAAAGGAAAGATTGAGGAATTATTTGAAGGGATATTATAAATAATCCATCATTATTTTTTGCCAAGTCCCTTACATCTCCTTTTTCGCATTTTCCAAGATTTCCTTCATCTTTTTCGAAATCTTTTTAGGCATTTTATATTCGATCTTTACGATATGATCGCCCTTTCTACCCTCTCGTTCTACTCCCTTGCCTCGAATTCTGAGCAAAGCCCCATCTCTCACATTTTCTGGTACTTTTAAATCAACTTTTCCCCAAAATGTTTCTATCTCAAAGGTCCCTCCTAAGATGGCATCAAAAATTGAAATATTAAGCACAGAAATCAAATCTATCCCACGGCGAGTATATTTGTCTGAATGTTTTACATGAATGTTTATATATAGATTACCAGCAGCCCCCCCCCTTATTCCAGCTTCCCCCTTTCCTCGTAATCTCAGGACCTCTCCAGAATCTACACCAGCAGGAATTATTACTTCGATATCTTTCTTTTTTCGGATACGGCCTTCTCCTTGACAATCAGAACATCGTTTTTCAAAACTATATCCTTGCCTACGACAGTTCGGGCAAGATGCCTGCTGAGTCATTTGACCAAATGGTGTTTGAAAAGACTGAGATATGGATCCAGTACCATTACATCTTGCACAATTTTTTTTATCAAATCCACCTTCGCCTTTACACTTCTCACATGTTTCGAGATTTTTGGAACTAAAGGATTTCTTTAGACCTCGAATCGAATCCTCAAAAGACAATTCAACATCAACTTCCAGATCAGCTCCTTGCTGAGCAGATGATTTTCTTCCGGAGGAGCGACCTCCTCCAAAAAATGAAGAAAAAACATCCTCAAAACCTCCAAAATCAGCAGATGAGAAACCTCCCGAAAACCCTCCTCTCGTTCCACCGCTACCACCTGGCATAGTAGAACCAAATTGATCATACTGAGCTCGTTTTCCATCATCAGACAAAACATCATAAGCCGCACTTATTTTTTTAAAGGTGGTTTCATCACCACCTTTGTCCGGATGATGAGATTTACTTTTTTCACGAAATGCTTTTTTTATTTCTGCTTGGGTAGCGGTTTTGGAAACTCCGAGAACTGCATACAAATCTTCTGCCATGATTAATTTGAGATATTACAAATAGAATTACACTCACAATTTTAAAAAATCTTTCAAAAACTCAACACAGCGACATTATATGAATTTCAACAGTTTAGTCAAGTAAGTACTACAGGTAATTACTCCAATGACGTACCAGTAAAAAAACTAAAGTTGTAGTTTTTGCGATTTTCATGGACGACGAAGGCTGATTTATCAGCCAAGGAGTCCAATGAAAATCGCATCTTGGCGAAGATCTATCATTTTAGCTTATCTTTTTTATAGAGCCAATTTGCAGCATTTACTTATTGTTTTCATGGTACGGGATTGGAGTAATTACTACTACAAGTAATTGATCCAATGACGGGTAAAAATCATCTTCAATAATTATTTTTTCATTAAAATAAACTTGAATAAATGTATTAATCATCTACACTTGGATCAAGTTGTATCTTTTTGTAGTATTTACCAACTAAAAAATGAAAATTAAAAATTTAATTCCCACCTTATTCGTTGGAGGATTTTTAAATATGCTCGTACCTCTTTCTGTATTCGCACAAGAAGCCGTGCCTCCGAATGGAGTTGACGACCTTACCGCTATTGCAGGAGACAAACAAATTACGTTGAATTGGAAAGAAGCCACTGATGATGGAGTCATCATGGCATACAAGATTTATTATGGAGTAAATTCTGTAGAAACAATAGATGATTCCTATGACGATGAAATCACAACACCAGATGCACAAACCTCATACACCTTAAAAAATCTTCAAAACGGAACCACTTATTATTTTTCCGTAACAGCTATTGATGATGAAGATATAGAATCAGAAGAATATTCTTACGAAGTTTCAGCTAAACCTGTATCTAAATCAGGATCAAATACATTATCAGATCCTACTTCTAATAATAAAGGGAATCCAACAGCAATTTCAGCTGAACAGATATCAAATTCTGAAGTTATCGTAAATATGTCGGAATCTGTAAAAATAAAAGGTGGAACGAGCTCTTTGACTTTTGAAGAAAAAATTTCTGGCCGAAAAATTACTATCCAAGATGTATCAGTAAATAGCAATAAAATTCTAATCACTATTAATGAAAACTCATTAGATGCAAATAACACATACCGTATCACTCCCCATTCATTAATAGAAGATCTCTCTGGTAACCCCGTTCTCACAAACAATTCTGTTGAGTTTAGGGCACTATTTTTCACAAAAACTTCATCCACCCCGTCTACTGTATTAACTCCTCCAGTTACAAATAAACCTGCATATTCAGTTGCCCCAAAAGACACCACCCCCCCACTTGATCCAACCGATTTAAATGTAGATTCCACCCATTTAGAAGAAGAAAATATTGTAATCGTGTCCTGGAAACTTGCACCAAACATAGATCGCGATATTTCTGATCAGATTATTTACACCAGAAAAGGCCTGGGAGAATGGGACGACGGAATTTCTATTGGAGCTCTTACTAGTGACATTGATTTAGATGTAACATTAAATGAAAACTATCAGATAAAAATCGTATCTGTAGACCTAGCAAATAACGAGTCAAATGGGGCAGTACTCACATTTTCAACTCATTTAAGCCAGAGTGGACCAGGAGGTTCCGTAGTAGCATTGATTTTGGTGCTCTTCATGACATTTATGTTTGTTTCTTCTGTAAAAAGAACAGACTAAATTTCGTTTTGTCGAAAAGCCCTAAAAAAACAAATTACTTGAAAACAAAAACATTATCCCTAATATCTTGTTAATTAAAATTTACTTTTATCGTCGTATTCAACGAAGTTAATGAACGCTATCTTCTTTTAAATCTAAATTAATTATTTTTTCTTTAATTTCTTCATTTAGCATGCTCCGAACCCACACCTGCAACCAACTTACACCTCAAAACGAAAATGAAAGAGTTACACTCACTGGATGGGTGTTTCGTCGACGTGATCATGGAGGACTTATTTTTATCGATTTACGAGATCAATACGGTCTCACTCAAATTGTTTTTGATCCAGAAAAAGCCGATATTGAAGCTCACAAAACAGCAGAACAAGTCCGAAACGAATGGGTGCTACGTGTCACAGGAACCGTAAAAAAACGACTTAAAGGCGCATCAAACACAGATTTAAAAACCGGAGAAATCGAAATATTTGTGAATGAAATTGAAGTTTTAAACAAAGCCGAAACGCCTCCATTTGAGATCGATACCGATGCAGAAGTAAGAGAAGACTTGCGAATGGAATACCGATACCTAGACCTGAGAAAACCACACATGCAACAAAACCTCAGACTTCGTCACGAAATGAATAAAGTTATCCGAAATTACTTTGATAACAACGGCTTCCTTGAAACAGAAACCCCTATCCTGGTCAAAGGAACTCCGGAAGGAAGCCGAGAATATTTAGTACCAAATAGAATGCATGCAGGAAAATTTTATGTACTACCGCAATCACCTCAACAGTTAAAACAGTTACTCATGGTGGGTGGTATAGATCGATATTATCAAATTGCACGATGTTTTCGAGATGAAGATTTACGAGGGGATCGCCAACCAGAATTTACTCAGATCGATCTGGAAATGGCATTTTGTGAGCAAGAAGATGTGTTAGACATACTAGAAAACTGTTATATTGAATTAACAAGGAAATGTGCTCCACAAAAAGAATGGAAGAAGTATCTGGTCGATGGGAAATTCAGACGAATGACCTGGCAACAAGCCATGGAAACCTATGGATCTGATAAACCAGATCTTAGATTTGAAATGCAAATGAGAGACGTAACATCTGTTTTTGCAAACTCAGAGTTTGTCGTGTTTGCTAATGCCATAAAAAAAGGAGGGGTAGTAAAATGTTTACGGATAAAAGGAGGATCAGACTTGAGTCGAAAAGAGATTGATGATCTGACTGAATTAGCCAAAGAACATGGAGCAAAAGGATTGGCATATATTTTAATCGATAAAAAAACAGGCGAAAAAAAATCACCAATTTTAAAATTTTTATCAGATAAAGAAGTGGATAATTTGATGAAATCGGCAGAAGCTGAAAAAGGAGATGCAATTTTCTTCGGAGCTGCCGACTTCATCACAGTTTGCGAAAGCCTTGGAGCAGTTCGCTCTGCAATGGGAGACAAATTCAACCTCAAAAATCCAAATGATTTTGCATATGCATGGGTATTAGATTTTCCATTGTTTGAAAAAAAAGATGACGGTTCGATTCAGGCGGCACACCACCCGTTTACGATGCCAAATAAAGAAGATATTGATTTACTGAATTCTAAAAATAAAAAAGATTACCTAAAAATTCGGTCATATGCTTACGATACCGTTTTAAATGGATCCGAAATTGGAGGAGGGTCGATTCGTATTCATGATCAGGTTTTGCAGCATAAGTTGTTCTCCGCATTGGGAATGAATGAAGAAGAGATTCAGATGAAATTCGGCCACATGCTAAAAGCATTTAAATACGGTTGTCCCCCACATGGAGGATATGCAATAGGATATGATCGCTTAGTTATGTTATTTGCTGATCAACCAAATATTCGTGAAGTGATCGCCTTTCCAAAAAATCAATCCGGACAAGATCTAATGTTAGGAGCCCCTTCTGCACTGCCAGCAAAAGAGATAAGAGAGCAAAATGTAATGGTAATAGAAGGTTAGAAGATCCTCAAATAAAGACTCTCTGAAACTATTCAGCACGACACATAAGGATCGAATTTACCCATTTGCCTTTTCTAAAAAATTACTACAATTACCGCAATGATCCTCCAAAATAAACGTGTTTTGCATGATTACGAAATCATAGAAAAAATTGAAGCAGGAATAGTTCTCAAAGGATGGGAGGTTAAATCCATACGAGCACATGCTGCTAATTTGAAATCTGCATGGGTAAGACTCCGAAATGGTGAATCTTATCTAGAAAATTTTTCGATTTCTCCATGGAGATTTGCTAACCATGAACAAGATAAGGATCGCCCCAAAAAGTTATTACTAAAAAAAAAAGAAATTATTCGTTTAGAACAAAAAACAAAGAAAAAGAATTTAACTATTACTCCATTGAGTGTTTTTGATAATAATGGTAAACTAAAATGCGAGATAGTTCTTGTACGTGGAAGAAAAAAATATGAAAAAAGACAAATCTTAAAAGACCGCACCATGGCAAAAGAAGCTAAAAAGGCAATGCGAAAATTTTGAGTCGACTCTTTATATAGAACAAATAATTCCAGCTCTGACACAAATATATAATTAATACTTTGCTCCATGAAATGCCCTAGCTGTAACTACCAAGATACAAAAGTCATTGATTCACGAGTTGCTGACAATGGATTTTCAATCAGAAGACGTAGAGAGTGTGAAAAATGCGAATTTAGATTTACAACCTTTGAACGTGCTCAAACGGTTAATTTGATGGTACAAAAAAAAGACGGCACCTCAGAAACCTACGACCGAACAAAACTAGAAAAAAGCATTTTAGTGGCTTGCGGAAAACGCCCAATATCAATACATCAATTAAGAGAAAAACTATCAACTCTAGAGGAAAAATGGGGAAAAGAAAAAATTGTAATATCCACTAAAATCGGAGAAGATGTTATAATAACACTAAAAGAACTAGATGAAATTGCCTACATTAGATTTGCATCAGTTTATCGACAATTTAAGGATGTTGAAACATTTAAAAAAGAATTATCAGTATTTCTTGAAAAATCCTGAAATAATTTTTGATAGAACCCAAAACAATTGATTGCAATTTTTTGAAGCGTTTCTATAGTATCATGAGCTGTTTTTAATTAAAAAGCACTTAACACGATATAAGGGGAAACATGATAGTCTTGATTGCTTTATTGAGATCTTTTCTTGATTTTCAGGAAAGCAATTACTTAATAATTACAAAAACACTAATTAATAAAGATCTCAAATATGCTAAAAGAAGAAGGGCAAACTTGGCTAGGATTTGTATTAGAAATATTAATTCTAATTGCCATAGTACTAGGAATCCGATTTTATATTTTTCAACTATTCAGAGTCGCTGGTCCATCGATGTGCCCAACACTAAATATGATTAATGATAAATGTGTAACCGCACAAAACACAAAAGGAGAATTTATTTTTGTCAATGAATTTTTATATCGATTTGTGCGTGATCCAAAACGAGGAGAAGTTGTAGTGTTTAAGGCTCCTGAAAAAAAAGTTTCATATATTAAAAGAATTCTTGGTATCCCAGGAGATACTATTGAAATTAAAGATGGAAAAATATTTTTGAGCAATAAAGAAGTAACAAAACAGGAAATTATTGAACCTTATCTCTCCCCTAAAAATCAAGGAATGACGCATTCTTCTGGAAAAACAAGATTTACAGTACCAGAAGATCATTATCTTCTATTGGGAGATAATCGTTCAAAAAGTTTGGATTCTCGAAATTGTTTTGCCTCCTGTGACGGAAAACATACACCATTCTTACCAAAAGAAAATATTCAAGGTGTAGCTGAATTTGTTATTTGGCCTCCATGGGATGAGGGACTCAGAAAAATTGCGAATCCATTTGAGACCGAGAAATCATCAGAAATTTCCTTGACGAATTGATTGGTAAAATATAAATTCCACAATCGAAATAATTTAACCTTCTTTTTGAAATGCAAAAAATCTACACTTTTATTGTTTTCTGTTCTTTAGCAATGTTTTCTACTGTGCACGCAACAGAATTAAACAATCTAAAAGTAACGGTTGATGATAGAAGCCTTTATATTTCTTGGACCCCTGCAGAAAATGAAATAGCCTCTTTAACCGATGGATATGCTCTGCAATGGAGTTCTTATGAATCAGATATGAGACACGATAAACATGCTCGTCAGTACTTAACACAAACAAATATAAATCTTAGATCGGGGGGATTTGAAAAAGAACAATACTATTACTTTCGTGTTTACACCTACAAAAAAGAAGGAAGAAGAAGATATTTAGCAAATGGATCAAAAATTTTGAAATGGAAATGGCAGCAAAATGGTGAAATTATTTCGGAAGAAATTAATGCAAATGACACAGTCAGCGCAAATACTAGCTCCACTACTTCCACAGTAGATACTTCAGAAGCAATAGATGAAAATTTTGGAAATTTACGAACTCAGCATTACGATAATTTTGCAGATTTTTTTTGGTCCCGTCCTAAAAAACTAACCAGCAGCGATTACAATGGATTTCATATTGTTGTTTCAACAGAAAATGATTTGAATTCCCCTGTGGCAGTAGTTGAAACTACCCGAAGCAACTATAGTGTGCGAGTAAAGGGATTGAAGCCATCAACAAATTATTATGCAAAAGGATTTTTTTACAAGTTTGTAGCAGGCGAGTCTAAACGGTTCGGAGAAGGCGAGTTAAAACAGTTCAAAACCATTTCTCTCATTGATCGAGATGGAAAAAGTAGAGCATCTAGAAATATAAAAAAAATTGAGAAGAAAGCTCTTTTGACACATAAAGTAGGTAGTATAAATCCGACTTCTTCTAGTGCAAAAAATAAAGACACAGCCTCTAATGTAAATTCATCGATATTTTCAACATCAAGTTCTGCATCAACGGTAACAGAAATCAAAAAAAATATAGAATTACTCAGAAAAGAAATTAAACGTTTAGAGTCTGAACTCAAAGCATGGCAAAAAAAATTACGTGAAAAATCATCTCCCTCTAGGTCTTCAAAATATAATCGATCTTCTGATCGTAAAAAAAGCGTAAGAGAGAGATTGAGAGAAAGACTTAAAAGAATAAAGGCTAGCAAACGATAAATAATATCTACAATAATCACCATATTAGTTTTAATACTCTAAACCATAATGAAAAAATATTTGCTATTCGTATTCCTTGTTTTACCAGCAATCGTTTTTGCTGAAAAAAATACATGTATACAAAAGCTTCAACCTGCAATCAGTACTAGTGGTGTTTGTAGAGTTTTTTCCACACCATGTAGAGTTCCTACTAATTGGACAAAAATAGATTCATGCAAAAATACTCCTTCATACGATAACCACAGAAAAAATTATACATTAGACACTAGTACTTCTAAAACGAAAGTTTATTCATCAAGAAGATTTGGCGCGGGAAGTTATACACGTTTTAGAAAAAAAACAAGCAAAAAAAGAATAACCTCCCCTGATAGATTAACCTCCAATCGAAAATCATACAATCGTAATGCATTAAATCGAGCTAGGAATCTAAGTTCAAAAAAAGCAAATTACAGAAATGACTATTATGTTTCAAAAGAAAAACAGTATCTGAACAAAAAGCAAAAATGGGGAGGACGACGCCCCCCTATGATAAGTCGAACTGATGGTAATCGTACAGGAGATTTAAACATTTTAAGTCGAAAAGAACGAATTCAAAATATAAACAATCGTTTTAGAGAAAGGAAGGTCGGAGCTTCAAAATATTGGAATAACCCTGAATTTAGAAAACGACTTAAAAAGAAATACATTCCTCGAACAATAAGACTTAGGACTCAATGGAAAGGAGACCGATTAGAAGGAAACTTAGATGGAGTTATTTCGGATTAATTTGAGATTTGGTTGTAAAAAAGTAGCGTTTAAAAAAAATAAAATAATTTTAAAAAATATAGGTCCTTTTGTCGGCAACTATTTTTAATTATTTATTGAACAAATGAAAGGGGTAATATTAGCTGGTGGTACGGGTTCACGATTATATCCAAGTACAAAAGTAACAAATAAACATTTGTTGCCAGTCTTTGATCGACCAATGATTTTTTATCCAATCAATACTTTAAAGAATTCTGGGATCCAAGACATCTTAATTATTGCTAGTCCAGAACATGCAGGGGATTTTATGCAACTTTTGGGATCCGGTATAGAATTTGATGTTAATTTTACTTATAAAATTCAAGATGGAGCCGGTGGGATAGCTCAAGCATTGAGTTTAGCAGAAAATTTTTCAAGTGGAGAACCTATTGCCGTCATTCTTTCCGATAACATTTTTGAGGAGGATTTTGCAAATGAAGTTTTTTATTTTAAAAAAGGAGCACAGATTTTCGTTAAAAAAGTTGAAGATCCAACTCGATTTGGAATTGTTGAAATAAGAGATGATGAAACTGTCCGATCTATAGAAGAAAAACCTGTTTTTCCAAAATCAAATTCTGCTCAAACAGGCTTTTTTCTATATGATACAGAAGTTTTTAATTTTATACGACAGGTTCAACCATCAAAACGTGGTGAACTTGAAATTACAGATGTAAACAAAATTTATCTAAAAAATAATCATCTTAGAGCTTCTACAGTTTCAGGCATGTGGATAGATGCAGGAACACATGATTCTTTATTGGAAGCTAGTTTATTGGCACAAGAAGCATTTGATCTCCAACATGCAAAAGTACGTCGAACACAAAAATCTATAAATAAATTTGATTCACATAAATTTGTTCATACTTCTCCAAAAGTTAGTATTGGGATTTTAACTTACAATTCTGAGAAATATATTATTCCCTGTTTAAATTCCATACTAACACAAGATTATGATAATTTAGATATTCATATTTTTGATAATCAGTCTACTGATAACACATCAGATATAATTAAAAAAAAATTTCCACAAGTTAATCTAATTAATTCTTCTGAAAATTTAGGATTTGGAAAAGCACATAACAAACTAATTAGAAAAACAGATGGTGATTTTTATGCGTGTTTAAATGTAGACATGATTTTTGAACCAAATTTCATTTCAGAGTTACTTAAATCAATATCTGAAAAACCTGTTTATGGAACAGCTGGAGGAAAACTTAAACGATGGGACTTTAAAGCTTACCAACAAAATACTGGCGTAGTAAGAGAATTAGGAAAAACAAACTTCATTGATTCAACCGGTATAAAAATCTTAAAAGCACACCGTTTTGAAGACATAGGACAGGCTGAAGTGGATTATGGTCAATATGATAGCGAAAAAGATATATTTGGTTCTTCTGGAGCAGCTGCATTATATCGCAGAAAAGCACTAGAAGATGTAGCATTTACAAATGAAAATGGAAATAAGGAATATTTTGATGAAAATATGTTTATGTACAAAGAAGATATCGATTTAGCTTATCGGTTACAATGGGCAGGATGGAAATGTCGTTATACACCTATGGCCATAGGATTTCATGATAGAACGACTTCTGCCATCGGAAAAAGGGTCATAGATATTGTCCAAGGAAGACTCAAAAAGAGTAGTAAAATAAACCGTGAATCATTTTTAAATCATCAGATATTGCTGGAAAAAAATTTTTCTCCAGATTATTCTTTTGATGTTCGAGGCGCCACTTTTTGGTACAATCTAAAAGTTTTTGGATACCTTTTGCTCTTTGAAACTGAAACACTTGGACAATGGTGGAAATTTTTTCAACTTAGAAAAAGGCTACATGAAAGAAAGTCTGCAATGCCAAAACGCGTTACAAATGCAGATATTGAAAAACTCATGGAAAAATAGGCTGAATAAAGGGATTGTCAGAAAATAATACCAGATATATCTTTTTTGGGCCTATTCAATACACAAAGAATTGCAGCTAAAAGCAAATCATCAGAATTATCAATTTTCAATTCACAATTTTCAATAAATGATCAATTTAATAATTTAAAAAACAATAATCATAAATATTGAATTTTTGGTTTATTTCTCCTGCTTTTGAAAATTGCTTCATTGTAAATTGAATGAAAATTGATCATTGATTATTGAAAATTTGAGATACATCATGATCATTGCAGTTTGATTGGATTTTCATCAAAGCTATCAATTTAGGAAATACCCATAATATCACTGAAAAACGACCTTCTTTTTTTATAAATATAGTGGTATAATATACTCGAAAAAATATGCCTTTATATTATTACATCGCTATTATCTGTATATTAACTCTCGTTATTGCCTGGGCAATCGTACGCTTATTACGTAAAGAAGCTGATTTTGAGCGGACTTTAAATTTTGTTTTTCTTCGTATTTTGATCCCAAAAAAAGAATCAAAAGATGATCAAGACCGTGATCAAAATGATATTCAACGAGTTATTGGGGTTGCCGAACATTTTTTTACTACTTTGCATGGAATCCATGCAGGAGACACAAAAGCTTTTTTTCGAAACGAAGATTATCTCTCTCTCGAATATATTGCTACAAATGAAGAAATTGAATTCTATATGGGATGTCCGAGTGGATTAAAGGAGCTAATTGAGAAACAAATTACTACATTTTATCCTGATGCAGTAGTAGAAGAAGTAGAAGCCCCTCATGTTTTTCGTGAACATACAGCGCAAGCAACTGGTCATATTACAGCTTCAAAAGATTTTTGGTATCCATTTAAAACCTATAAAAAATTTGAATCAGCAGATCCTGTAAATAATATCCTCAATGCACTCTCGAGTGCTACAAATGAACATGGGGATTCTGCTGCGGTTCAGTTTATGATTCGTCCCGTAAAGAATGATTGGCAGGGACAGGCACGAAAAACAGCAAAAGCATTAGCTTCTGGTAAATCAGAAGGATCTTCCTGGAATATTATAACACTGTTGGGGAATTTATTTTCATTTATTGTGAGAGGATCAGAAGAAACTGCAGCCGAAAACAGTCCAAAAGAATCAGATGAATCTCAAGAACTGACTAAATCGATAGAAGAGAAAGCTGAAAAATCTGCTTTTGAAACTATTATCAGAGTAGTAACCTCAGCTCCACAACAACGTATTGCAAATGTAAATTTAACAACATTAAAGAACGCATTTACGCAGTATGGAACGCCCAGTTTAAATTCTTTTGGAGGGATAAAATGGCATTCCAAACGAGCCTTGATTCGAAATTTTATTTTTCGATCGTTTAAAAGATCGTTGAATCGCCAAAATAAAATTGTGCTCTCTTCTGAAGAATTGGCATCTCTCTATCATTTTCCTCATATCAAATATAACCAGGTTCCGGGAATAAAATGGCAAAATTTTAAAATAGTAAAAACTCCTGCAAATGTCCCAAAAGAAGGATTGCTTTTAGGTCACAACAATTATCGAGGAGAAAAAACACCGATATATATGAAACGAGAAGATCGATTTCGTCATTTTTATGTTATTGGACAAACCGGAACCGGAAAATCTTCGATCTTTCAGACCATGATCCGTCAAGACCTCCGAAATGGAGATGGACTGTGTGTCATTGATCCACACGGAAGCTTGATTGAGGATTTGCTCCCATTTGTCCCAAAGGAGCGTGTGGACGATGTCATTATTTTTGATCCATCAGATTTAGAACGCCCCATGGGATTAAATTTATTAGAAGCTGACACAGAAGAAGAAAAAGACATGTTGGCTCTAGATGCAATGAATATCATGATCAAAATGTTTGACGAAGAAGTTTTTGGACCACGTATACAAGACTATTTTCGAAATGGAGTACTAACACTTATGGCAAATCCAAATGGAGGCTCTCTGACAGATATCGTTCGATTATTTACAGATGATGCTTTTCAGAAGTCAATATCAAAACATGTTACCAATCCAATTGTTAAGTCGTTTTGGGAAAAACAAATGGCAAAGACCGGAGCGAGAGAAAAACAGGAAATGATTCCGTATTTTGCGTCAAAATTTGGTGCATTTGTTACCAATGCCATGATGCGAAACATTATTGGACAAACGAAATCCTCTTTTAATTTTGCGAAGGTGATGAGTGAGCAAAAGATTCTCTTCATGAATTTATCCAAAGGAGCCACAGGAGATATTAATTCCAAATTACTGGGATTGATTATTGTGGCAAAAATACAGATGGCAGCACTACAACGACAAAAAATGCCTAAAGAGGATCGAAAAGATTTTTTCTTATACATAGATGAGTTTCAGAATTATGTGACTGATTCGATTGAATCTATTTTATCTGAGGCAAGAAAATATAGACTTAGTTTAAACATTGCACATCAGTATATTAGTCAGATTGATACCTCCGGACAAAAAAAAGGAGTAAATTTAAAGGATGCTGTGTTTGGAAATATTGGAACCATGATGTGTTATAAAATTGGTACGCAAGATGCTGAAATTATGGGAAAAGAAATGGCTCCAGTTTTTACAGATCAAGATCTTATAAATATTGATGCATTTAAAGCAACGATAAAATTAGCCATTGATGGTCAGCCATGTCGACCGTTTTCTATGGATGTGATAAAACCATGGCTAGAAACAGGCGATTCCAAAATGGCAAAAGTTCTGAAACAGATTTCTCGGTTGACCCATGGAAGAAGTCGGAAATTTGTGGAGAAGGAGATATTTACGAGGTTGGATGTATAACCATGCACAGAATTTAGAGTATCGGAATTTCAATCTTTTTCGCAAATTCTACAAATGTAGCGGCATTGCAACTACTAAGGTATTACATAATAGATTAGTATTGTTAAAATCTTGGATTTCAATCTTTCGCCGTTAGGCTATTGTTCTCTATTTTCCGAGACGCAAATATAGATATGATTATAGGGCGATACATGTTATAATACCGCCCTATTATTAACTCTATCCTGCCAAATGCCTAGCCCCAAACAATCAAAAACAACAAAATACTCAACAAGCCAAGTACCAGAAGTTTTTGACGTTTTTGGCTTAAGCGATTTTCCGATTTCAGACAGGAAGGACATAAATCATTTCCAAGTCCCCACCAAATCTTCTTACAACAAGCACATTTTAATTTTACTCTTCTAAGAGTTATCTTTTCGCAGAAAGGACATATAAGATTCTCTTCGGGGCGAGTCTTCCAAGTTTTACGACAGTGAAAACATTCTTGGATTTTTGAGTCATAAATTGCAGGAAACAGGTTGCTCATGATTTTTATCCCCATGTCAGGAATTAATAGTGAATTGAGAAATTAAAGACAAAAGAAGTAATTATCACCAAATTCTCAATCCCTATCTTAGCAGGCAGGACATCTACACTTGATATCAATAGAAACAAAAAACACTCATTGAGGTTTTTTATTATCGCATAAATCAAAAGCAGATTTATACCTGCTATAGCCGACATTCAAAAGAGCTTTATATTTGTACTATATTTTTTAAAAAAAGTCAACCTCTTTTGTCTGATTTTTCCAAAACTCATGAGGGGAAACCATAACAAAGCTGATTAAATAAGCGATAATAGGGTATGAAGTCAAAATGAAAAAAAGTACATTTTTCTAGAAATATTTTCAAAGAACACAATGTTCGTTTATCAAAAATTTCACTGTAACGAGCTAAATGTTTGCCGATTTTGAGTTTTTGGAGTACAGTTTTCATGGTAGGGGAATTAGACATTTACTTTATATAATTACCACACCTTTAAAATTTGATCAACTTCTTTAATTGCTCGCTTTTTTATGATTTATCGTTTTCGTACAGCTAAAACTCAAGGCCTGTCGGCCTTATTTTTTGGTAATGTCAGATAGGAACTCCAAATTTTAAAATAGTAATTACGATCATTTTTTAATTCCGCGTAATAGTCGATCATGTTCTAATATTAATCATACTAATCCCCTGGAAAATGCAGATATTTTTTCTCTCTTTTAAAGGGGGTAAATTTTCTACCACCACCTTCGTAGAATTTTCCAAAAAACTCTATAAACTGTAAACGACCGGAGTGTATAAACGCTCCTAATGTAGATAATGCAAAGTTTAGTGTGTGACCAAATAGAATCACCGCTATGGCCACAAGTGTACCTAATACAGGTACAGAAATCATCTCTTGAAGGATTCCTGCTGTAATATTCATTGCAAAAGCCACAACTCCAGTAGCAAGACCTAATGCCATGATACGAGAATAACTGAGTAGATCCGAAAGATAGGAGGTTATGTTATATAATCCCAGTACTCCAAAAATTGGTTTCAGAAACCAATTTTTTTGATCTCGACCTTGGGTAAGTACTAATATCCCAGCACCTACAAGCATCAGTTTGGCAAATAAATCTTTTGATAGTCCCACATACTCCCCTGCTCCATATCCCAAAATTGTCAATAAAAAGAAAAACCAAGCTCCCGGATCACAAATTGCCCCTATATAGTCTTTATTTAATACTCTTTTTACAAAATCCAAAATCACTCCCAAAAGCAATTGAACTACTCCCAAGCCCAAAGCTACACCTAAAAATAAAATTGGTCCAGTTCCTTCCATTGGATTTAATAACTGTCCATAGAAAGGCAACGTTCCATTTAAATCCTTAACTAAAAATGCTGGTGCTTGTGCGGCTGTCATTCCAAAATATCCACCAAGTCCAATTCCTCCCAATACAGTAGCTCCTCCACAGATTACTAACAATAATAATCTCTCCTTGGCTGCTTTCGAAAACTTTCCAAAAAGATACAGCCATCCACCTATTCCCAATAAAATTGATCCATATCCTACATCTGACAAACAGAGTCCAAAAAACGTTACGAAAAATATCGTCATTGGAACCGTTGGATCAAATTCTTTTGATTTTGGGAGTCCAAACATATCAACAATCGGCTCAAAAGAAGACACTCCTGACTGATTTTTTAGTAATACCGGAACTTCTTCTCCTTTTTCTGGTTCAATTTTTTCGATGATGACATCTCCAACAAAAGCGTTTTGTAACCATTTTTCTAGTGGCGCACATTGACTACTTACGATCCAACCTTCAAACGCAAAAAGATGATCTGACCTAAATATTTTATGTTGCAGATCATTTTTCTTTTTTCTCCAGTTATTGTAGTCGTACAATACCCGAAGGTCATCAAGATTTTTGGAAAGATCCTTAGCTTCAGCTTGAAGAGAATTTATCCTTGCTGTTAGTGTTGCCTCAGATTTCTCAAGCTTTATTCGTATCTCAGCAGGAGTTTGACCAATGTATGCTTCAAAGCTTGAAAGAATATCAACTTCTTCAAATTGAAAATTTGTTAAGATTTTGGATATTTCCTCCACTATACCATTGAAACAAGTAATCCTTAAATATTTTTTTTGATTATCATCAGATAAAATCTCTAGATCTAGGAGGTTTGATTCTCTTGCTATGTTTTCTAAAAAGTCTTCTGATTTCGTTTTTACTATACACCCAATCCAGGTTTTTGTCTGTTCTGTTTCATAATTTTTATTTAGCATTAATGAAAAAGTCCCTAATTTATCAAGTCCCAAAAGAAGAACAGGAATTTTTGACAGTTCATTTTTAACCCTAACGAGTTCATCCTCTATTTTTTCTGTGCGTGAAATAATTTCATCTGATTTTTTACTAATTTCTTGCAGTCTGTTTTTTGCCTTTTCTTCTGATAATATCAGTTTACCACCACACAAAATAGAATCAATTTTTGATTTTCGTGGCTCATAAGTACTTAAAAAATTAATAGCAAAATCAATTCTTGCAAGATCAAACACTCGGAAATGCTCATTCATTTCTCCATTTGCCTCTTCTGTTAATTTTGTATTTTCTAAAATCTCCAAAACTCCGGACCGATGCAATTCCTGCATTAGAATTTTGTAGTGTTTTTTATATCCGGTAACTCGAATTTTTTGAAGTGATACTTTAGACATTTGGTTATGAAGTTCTTAATAAAGTATAAAAATCAATTAGAAAGATGTGTCATGTTTGTTCAAAGAATATTGTTCACAAAATAAAACTCAGCAGCTGGGATTGCCTTCTTATTTTTGTTGCTCATATCGTTTTTCAATTTTTTTGCATCTTGCTTGCCCTGCATAATTTTTTCTTCATAAAGATTTCTCTCATTATTTTGAGTTGCTTTTAATTTATTCCTCTCGATATTCCGTTCTTTTTTAAGTGTCTCTTTTAAAGCTTCTGTTCTTCTTCGGTTTTCAAGCTCAAGATCATTACTAGCTTTTTGCCGAGCTTTTTCTACGATATCCTTAGCTTGATTTTCTGTTTTTTGTACTTGTGTCAAATAGTCATCGTTTGTCATTCTTGTTTCTGATTAGAAAATGTATTCGAATTTTGTTTTAATTTGTTGGTATGTCAAGTTTTTTTTTGCAATTTCACGCAAGTTAAAACAAAAAAGACAACTGTAAAACTTGTCTTGGCGAAGATTCGATATCTCAGCTTATCTTTTTTATAAAGCCAATTTGCAAAATCCCCTTATTGTTCCTATTGCACGAGATTGGAATCACAGAAGATACATTATTTAACGTTTTTTGCTTGAGTTACAAGCTAAGATAAGGTATAATATAAAGATAATTTGTATCAAATGCAATATCGAGTTCCCAAAAACGTTCAGAGAGAAGATGTAATCCTATGGTTCATCACTTTGAAACAATTCATAATTCTCCTTGTAGGAGGCGGATTGTCATATTTTATGTTTACAAATTTAAATTCTCGATATCACCTAAACCAAGTCGAAATATTATTGACAATGGTTCCATTTATTTTGGCAGTAACCATTGCGTTTGTAAAAATAAAAGGAATTCCATTTATTCAATTTGTATTATTAACAATAGAAAATTCCTTTTTTCGTCCACCTCGTAGATATTGGTTTTCCGGAGGGCGACCGTTTATTTCAATGACTACGGGTTTTAAGTTGAAAAATGAAAAACCAAAGATCCTAATCCCCCCGAAAGAAACACTATCCAAAAAACGGATAAAAAAACTAGCTCAAGTGATGGATGGAAAAGGAATAAAATCTAAAAAATAGTATTTCATATTAAATCTAAAAAAAATGATAAGCTCAAAAAAAGAAGTCCAAAAAACAAAAAATAAAAAACTGCTATCAACACAAAGATATTTGCAATTTGCAAATGTTCATCATAACACATTAGTTCTAAAAGACGGAAGCTTAAGAGCTGTGTTGGAAGTTACAGCTATAAACTTTGATCTAAAATCTGAAGAAGAACAAAATGCCATTATTGTTTCCTATCAGCATTTTTTGAATGCGTTAAATTTCCCTATTCAAATTGTCGTTCGTTCACGAAAACTTGAAATTGAATCTTATATTCGTCTTTTGAAAAGCCGAAAAAAGAAAGTAGTAAACGATCTTCTTAAAGAGCAAATGACTGAGCACATTGAATACATATGTCAACTCGTTGCAAATACAGACATCATGGAAAAAAAATTTTTTCTGTCAATTCCTCAACCAGTTGAAAAAGCAGAAAGCACTTCTTTGTGGAAGAGTTTTCTCAAATATATATCCCCTGATGATAATATTTTATCGGTAATAAAGAGGAAACAGATATTTAACGAATTAAAAAGTCAATTAGATGGTCGTGTAAATATAGTACAAACAGGCTTAGGAAACTGCGGATTAAGAGTGCAACCACTAAAAACCGATGAAATAATTAGATTGTTTTATCAGGCTTACAATCCAGACGTTTCACGACGTCAAAAACTGGAGATAATTGAAGACTTACATATCTCAGAATCTCCAGAAGATAATTTGGTGGATGATGCGTTGAGTGATCTAAAGGGAGATTTGAGAGCTGGAATCAGGGGGCTTGATTAATAAGATATCTCTGACGTCAATGATCTGACAGTGAGTATAGATCACGATTAAAAAGGGCTCTTTGGAAAAATGAATGGGTAGAATGTTTATGAATATGTTATTCTGTGTGT
>CAZQFO010000006.1:0-28155 GCA_964592695.1 uncultured Candidatus Peribacteria bacterium | reverse complement strand
CAAAAGTTATGTACTTGCATTTCTTTATATAAAATCTTGATTAAAGAATGTACTTCCTAGTCTGGATTACGGCGGACGGGCCATAGCTTTTGTTCAATCTTCAATCTATGATTCAATTGAGACAGGCTCGGCCTGTCGGTCGTAGCTCTTAGAGCGAAGACTGAAGCATTATACAAATTTCAAATTTCAAAAGCGGCGGAGTATAATAAGTTGGATTTATGATTATTCCTTCGGCTTCAAATGAGCAAAATGTCTCTCAATTAGTCTTTCAAATGCAGTAGGAAAATCATGAACACTTTTGGGAACAATACTGTTCTTTCCAAAATGAGATCGCACCATTTCAGCGATAGTAGGCTCATTCGTTATTGCCATCCCCTCAAATGGGACTATTACGCTAGCTTGGTTCGCAGCTTTCTTTGTTTCCGGATCAATACTGGTACTGTCCGAAATAAAAATTGATAATGCTCCCACTCGATCTACTAGTGGACGAGTTTTCTGAAGTTGTTTTTTAATTCTGGGCACAGCTGCTCGAATCGATTTAGCATCCTCGTTTCCTCCTCCAAAATCCGTTTGCATTCTGACTATTCGGGATTTAACATTGCCAAAGAACTTCTCATTAAAATCTTTTATACAATATTTTGGATCGTCTTCTACGTTTTTTTCATCGCTCACAAGAATCTCTATCTGAATGTTGTGTCCTTGAGAAGCTTCTAATACGGCTACACAGGCTTTTGTGGCATTCTCGATTCTTTCCCGTACTTGATACATTGACCCACTTCCATCTACGATTATTTGGAGAATAATGGTATTTTTTTCTGGAGTTCGTCGTCTTCCCAATGGGTTCTCGTGTCCTGTCAAAATTCGTGAAACATATCTGCGAGTACTAAAACGAATACCTCTTTTTCCCCATTCATATTGAGGTTCGTCTACTTTTGGAAGATATTTCTGAAAAATTCTTTTGAGGCGTTGAATGACAGGTGTGACCTCTCTTTTTATTTCATTATATTTTTCCCGATCTTTTGGATCGTCTATTCCATCACGAGTTTTTGCCAAATCGTTTTTTCGTTTTTCCAAATTTTTCAAATTTTTTTCTTTGTTTTGAGCGGCCTGTTTTGCTTTTTCGGCTTTCTTTTGGAGTTTTTTTTGGTGTTCCTGTTTCATCATTTTGAAGAACTTTTGAAGTTCAGGAGGCCATGAGTCAGGATTATTTGGATCGTAATGAGGCTCTTCTTTTGGAGAACCTTCCCCAGAATCTTGCCCTTTCTTTTTTCCTTTTTGACTTTTTTGATCGGGAAATTCATCGATAAGTCGTTTTTGTGCTGGCCAGATATGGTCTACTATAAGTTTTTCAACTTCCGCATTTACTTTCATTGCTGGTTTATTCCATCCTCCGGTTATTCGTGAAATTATGGGAGTAAGGGCGGTGTACTCTTTCCACACTCTTGGATGAATATTGTCTTGTGACCAGGGTTTTGTTTCCCCTTCCAGATCTTTTTCGTGAATTGCCCATAGCCCCTCTAATTTTATCAAAAATTGTAATTGATCTGAGGGAGACATAGTCCCATTTTTAAATCCATTGGCAATATTAGGGATGATCAGTTGTTGGTTTTTTTCAAATAGTTGACTTCTTTCGTATGGATGCAGAGGTCCTCCTTCCAATCTTTCCATTCGAGCGTCTTCAAGGCAGTTATTCAAAGAAAGAAGTCCTTGAGGATCGTAGCCTTCTTGCAGAGCTAAACGTTTAAATCGCTCCATTCGACCAAAATCTGTTCTTTGGGCATGTCCTCTTTCGTGAACCATTTCCCCTCGCAAGAATGGAAGAGGGGCTTTTCCCGCGGCATAGATAAAAGGAACGCCAATCAAATAGGTTTTCTTTTTTGGGTCTTCGACTATATCTCCTTTTTCATTTACTTTTTTGGCGGGAATTTGAGTACAGCAGAATGTATCGAGTGTTGGATCTGTGTAGAGTTCTACATTTCGACTAGGGGTTTGGGAATGTTTTTCCAAAATCTGAAGTATTTTTACCATTTCTTCTGGTTTTGTTGTTTTTGCTGTTTGTTCTAGTTGAGCCATAAACGCCTTATCATCTCCCAGAAGTGAGTCTGGGGTTTCTTGAGTAGGAAGGTGATTTTCTGAATGTGTCATGATTATTTTGAGTGATGTTTTTGATAGGTTTCAATTCTTTTTTGAATTTTTTCGGGAACATCAAGTTGAATTGTTGTGTTACGATTAGCAAAATGTCCAATTGCAATATCTGAAATGTTTTTAAGCTCAAATAGTTGGACCGTACGCTGATGCGCACTGAGATGTTTAGCAGCTTCGTCTGTCAAACTAGTTATTCGATTAAGACAAAGGATTCCTTCATGTATACTCAGATGTTTTGCTGCCGCAGCAGACAAAGTTGTTAGACGCTCAAAATCAAAAAAATCTCCAATTTCATTTGCTAAAATTTTAGCAATAATTGGAGGCAAATAAGTTAAATCATGATAATTATTGTGATTATTATTTTTGATTTCTGTCCAGATTTCGACATTCCTTTTTAAATCTGGAATTTTTAGCAATTCAAAAATTGGTATTTGCATATCTTCAACGTATACATTCACGTTCTTTAGTGCACTTGTAAGCTGGTGCACCTGATCAAAATAGATTGGTTGATCGTGTAGGATTGTATCCTTTATAGCATCTAACGCAGATACAGCTGCTGCTAATGTAGGAGTATCTGAAACTAGTTCTAGGTGTACAACCTGAGAGTCCGTAGATTCTGCGATTGTGTTTGGTTTAGTGGTCATTATTTAGGATGATTTACTTTGTATGAATCAATTCGTTTATGTATTTCATCATTTGCATAAAATACTTGGCATTGAGCAAGGTACCAATAGCTCTATTTGAAACCGCTTTTAAATCCCCCATAAAAAGTTCTCCTTTATAGGAACTGAGATATTGAACACTGGTATCAGAAAAAGATGTTAATCCTTGGAAACAGAGATCCCCTTTGTGTTTGTTTAAATATTTGGCTGCAGTATCAGATATAGATTCTAAAAATTTCAAACCGAGACGACCCTCATGTTCACTCAAAATTCTGGCAGTAGAATTGGAAAGAGATGATAATCCCAAATATATTCCCCCTTTATGATCTTTTAGTTTTTTTGCAGTTGCATCAGAAATTTCTCTCACCCCAGAAAGATTCAGTTCTCCACGATGTCTACTTAAATACATTGCTTCTCTACTAGAAAGCGTTTCAATCCCACTAAGGCATAGCGATCTCTCTCTATTGCTCACGTGATTTAATTGGACATCAGAAAGCGTTGTTAATCCGTCAAATTTTATTTCTCCAAGATGTTTACTCAGATTCCCAAAGGCCGTATCAGAAATTCTCTTTATTCCCTGGAGACTGAGCCGTCCATGATGTTGCCCTAGATATTTGGAGGCTTCATCAGAGATTGTGGTTAATCTATTTAAATCAATCCCTGACCTCCCCATACCAAGATTCATAGCTGCAGTGTCTGATAGGGTGGTCAACCCATCAAGAGAAATTTGGATTTTTTTTTGTCCTAAATACGCAGCAGCAGTGTCAGATATTGAAATTAGTCCATTGAGCGAAATCCCTTTCCTACTTCCACTCAAATGATTTGCTGCTATATCTGATAATGATGTTAATCCGTCTAAAAAAATATTTCCATGATAGTTTCCAAGGTAGTTAGCCGCCTCGTCAGAAAGTGAGGTTAATTTATTAAGAGAAAGAAAATGAGAGTTATTTTGTTTACTGAGTAAATTAGCAATTTTGGAGGGAAGATAGGTCAACCTATAATCATTTTCACAGTTTCCTTTTCTGATTTCTGTCCAAATTTCCATATTCATTTTTAAGTCAAAAAGTGATAACTTAGAAATTGGCATTCGAGATTTTCTTAAAGAACGACCAACAATATTTTTGTTAAAAAACTCAACCAATATTTGAGCTGTTTTTTGAGTCAACATCGTTATTTGTTCGTATCTATCAATATTTCCATCCTCAATTTCTTCCCATATTTCAGAATTTTTTGCATTAATAATTTTCGATAAAGGAATATTAATTCCTCCAAAGCTTATCACAAGGTGCTTTAATGCCCTTTCTAATCCGAGTAGGGTTTCGGTCGTAACAGCTCGATCATGTGCTAGTGCCTTTTTTACACTTGTAAGTGTGTTAGATATTGTTACATCTGTTGTTAGTTCGAGACGTAAAGAACCTTTTCCATTTTCCTTGGAGTCTGTAGTTTCGGAAATCGCATTTGGTTGAGTAGGCATTATTTATTTAAATATAACTATATTCGTAACTACCTTTTAATTAGGAATTGTAACAAAATAAGATCCCAATCTAACTGTTTTTTTATTCTCGAAAAAATATCTTGTTTAGGTTTTTTTCGATGCGCATCTATTCTTCTTCTAACATCTCCAGAAGTAGTCAATTTTTCGTTTTTCGCCAAGAATGAAATGCCAATATCAGAAATAGATTCTAAACCGTTTAAGCTTAGTATTGCCCCTCGAAGTTTTCCTAACGATTCAGCTGCTTTTAAAGAAAGAGCTGTTAAACTATTTAAATGCAGATTATCACAAAGCATTCCTAAGATTTCAGCTGTGGCATCTGATATTTGCTGAATGGAACTAAGATGAATACTCGTCTTCATTTTCATAATTAAAATTTTTGCAAATTTGGGGGGCAAAACTGTTAGTTCATTGATATGATCATAATTACCATTTGAAATCTCAAGCCAAATTTGAATATTTCGATGCGGGAGTTTCTGATAATTCTAAACGCACTTGCTCCTCTCTATTTTCGGAGTCTATACTGTCATTAATAACGTTTTTGATACCTTTAGTCATGATTTGAATAATAATTTTAAGTAGTTATCTTTTCAGCGGCTTCCTCACTCTCCACCAAGCGTTTTTGTAATCAATGCTTCCAGCTCAATTACTACCTGATCCACTCCATCTATCGGATTTTTTGCAAAATCTTGGAAGGTTCGCATAAATGCCAACTTAACATCTCCGCAATTTGCATACTCATCTGCCACTGCTATTGTGTCTCGCATACTAATCCCAATCAAACTGAAGCTTCCTTCTCTTTTTTCATAAGCCTTTCTCCATTCGTCCGAAATTCGTAAAATATCTCGAAGACCCGTAAGGTTGTTTCTTACCTTTTCAGAAACTTCTGGAGCAATATTTACTCCTACCAACTCTCTCAAAGATTCATTCCCTTCAATTTCTGGTAGTTTTTCTTCTTGTTCGTTGATGATAAAATCCCAAAGCACACTAAACTCTTCATCAGTTAGATCTTGAAATAAATTTATAGACGGAAACAGAATCAAGACTTCATCACTGGCATAGTTTTGAAGTGTATTATCATCCTGCTCATGACTTTCCAGTTCGGTTTGCGTCCAATGTTTTTCTCTTTGCAGTAATTCGCCTTTTTTTAGAGCTGGATATTCCATAACCATTGATTGTCCTCTAGTACGACTAAGCAACGCTTCTCCCAGATTTCCGGATGATCCATAAGTTGCCGGATTCATATCGATGATAATCATGACATCTTTTGCCACTGGAATATTTATCCCGTCATAGTTCAACGCTCGATTACTATCTCCAAAACCATGCAGGATAGCTTGAACTTCCGTTTTTAGAGCACTTGCCTCGTTGATATGCACCACTGCTCCGGGTGTTTGTAAACCTTCCGCCAGAGCGGTTAAAAATCGTTTTGTTCCTTCTCTGGTATCAAATTCATAATGTTGAACCAGATCTACGGCTTCCATTCCTCGACCACAGGGAAACCAGAAATACGGACGATTTGTTTTTGCCGATAAATATTCTGCCGCTTGATTTTTTCCGGCTCCAGCTTCTCCGATCATTAAAGTTAGGCCCTTATTTTTTTTCTGTTGAGTGTGTAAACATCTCGATAGTTCTTTTAAATTTTGACCAAAGGAAGGGATTTCTTTGATGTCTGGTTTTAGGGTTGGCACTTTATCTTTCCCATCTCCACGCTCTCTATTTAGTATAAAAAGCTGACTGAGCATTTCCGCTATTCTTTGAGTTAGGTCTTCGGTATCGATATTTGCTTTTTCTTGCCTCGATCTGGTGCGTCTGAATGTTTGTTCTATAGCTTGATTTACTTTTTCAAGTAGTATTTGAGGGACTTCTTTGCTTTTTCCTTTTCGAAAAGCGTTTTCTTCTTTTAGAACTTCTTGTATTTGCTTTCTTGTTTCCTTTCTTACATCTGCTTTAGGAGAGGTAAGTTGATGTTCCAGATCTGTATATTCAGAAAATATTTGTTCTGCCACTTTCCATTCAGCCAAAGAAAAACTATTTTTAACAGATGGAAGTGTTCTAGATTGTTCAGTAGAAGTTTTTCCTGGTCGTAACTCTTGTTGTCTTCGAGCATAAGAAACAATTACTTTGTCTTCATATTGTGTAGCTTGTACTACTCTCCATAGAGGATTGTCAGTGCTTCCATGCCAGAGAAGCGATTCATAACCTTTTAACCATTCAGGAATTTCAGAAGATGTTTTTTCTGTGTCACCTTCTTCCCGGAGTTCCTGATTAATTGGAGGTTCATATTCTTTAGCAAGGGCTCTTAATTCCTCTAAAACTTCGTTTATTGTTTTTCCTCCAACATCTTTTCTGTCAATCGTTGTTTTCTTTGGAAAAACTATTTCTACACCTGTTTGTTTTTGAGTTTCAGACAAGTGGGCAATCTCGATCGTTAGAGCGTTGATAAGTTCTTCACGAGTTAGTTCTCGGTTAGAATCTCCTTCTGCCTCTGGAGATGATTTTTTTTGAGTAGTCATTTGGTAATAGAAGTAATACTAAAACATATGTAAATCATAAACTCGATTTTGTCAAGCCTTTTTCTTGAAAATAAATACAAAATAATGCAAACAGGCGTGCACCAATAAGAAATTCGGCCTATTAAACTCCTGCAATTCAAAACTGATACCCTCTCTCAACCCAATAATGCCAATCCTCAACTACCTCCTTTGTTTCATCAACCGCATCAATTGGCTCTAACTGTATAAGAGGAACAGCAAGTTCTCTCGATTCCCAACGGATCAAAACAAACATTTCATGCTGACAGTCATCGAAATCACCGATTCCAAGTACCTCAACTTTTTCCCCTTTTTTGAGAGGCGAAATCGATCGTTCTATCACACATTTTGCTTTGTACGGATATGTACAATTATCACTCAGATGATAAAACCATCCCGAAGCACGTTCCTCAGGATCATAAGCATCAACGACTATTTTATCAGTAATACGCTCCTCTCGTTCAGAATCTTCATCGATTTTGGCCATGGTATAAAAAATTATAAAATACTGAGTGTAACCGAAAAAACTCATCCCAACTTAAACATCTCCCGCAACTCCGTATTAGAAAATTCCCCAATCCACTTTTCTCCCTTACTCACCGCCATATTCGCCAACTCTTTTTTATCCTTGATCATCTGATCAATCTTTTCCTCAAATGTGCCTTTAGTAATCAATCGATGCACCATCACGTTCTTTTTTTGTCCGATACGATAGGCTCTATCCGTTGCCTGCGCCTCAACCGCCGGATTCCACCAGAGATCAAAGTGGATCACATTACTCGCCTGAGTAAGATTCAATCCTGTTCCTCCCGCTTTCAGAGACAAAATCATCGATTTCAGATACGGCTCCTCCTGAAACCGATCCACCATTTCATCCCGCTTCTTTCGGGATACTCCTCCATGCAAGAATAATACTTCGGAATTAAACGCCTCCTGAATCATTTTCTCCAGCAGATTTCCCATCTCTGTGTATTGCGTAAAGATCAGCACTTTTTCCTCATTTTCATAAATCGTTTTGAGCAATTCCATTAGCATTTCTGTCTTTCCCGACAGATCAACAGACAAGTCTTTCTTTTTGAGGAAATGAGAAGGGTGATTACAAATCTGCTTGAGGCTGGTGATGAGTTTGAGAACCAGGCCTTTCTTGGCAATCCCTTCTTCGGTTCCTTCAATTACCTTCATGGTTTTATCCATGACATTCTGATAGAGCGCCGATTGGGATTTGTTGAGATGGCAAAATTGATCTGATTCGACTTTGTCTGGAAGGTCTTTGATAATGGACTTGTCGTTTTTGAGCCTTCGCAAAAGGAATGGAGAAGTGATCCGTTTAAATTGCTCCAACTTCTTTTGATCTCGGTCAATCTCAATAGGAAGCGCAAATTCCTTCTTGAAAGCTGATATATTGTTGAGATAGCCCTTGTTCAGGAAATCGAAGATGCTCCAGTATTCGGTTAATCGATTCTCAACTGGCGTTCCGGTCATGGCAATTCGAATATCGGACTTAAGTTTTTTGACGGCTTTGGTTTGAGCCGTATCCGGATTCTTGATGTTCTGGGCTTCATCGATAATAATTGCCGACCATTTCTTCGATTGAAATAGGTCGAGATCACTGCGAACAAGTCCATACGTGGTCAACACAATATCTTTGCTTTTCATTTCCAGTTTCCGATCGGCTCCATGATAGGTATGTGATTTCAGGCTTGGCCCAAACTTTTCGATTTCTTTCGTCCAGTTGGTGAGCAATGTGGTGGGAACTACCACAAGTGCCGGATTATCTTTTAGTCGTTTCTCCGATTTCATCTGCAGCAGAGTCGTGGAAATCTGAATCGTTTTCCCAAGTCCCATATCATCGGCTATCAAAGACCCAAATCCGATCTGTGCGTTTTTGTAGAGCCATTCATATCCATTCTGCTGATAATGGCGTAATTCAGCTTTGAGCGTTTTGGGCGGTTTTATTTTCTCGATTTTGAAGAGATATTCGATCAATTCCTGAACTGCTTTATCCAATTCTATTTTTGCTCCATTGTATTCGTCAGCTAGAATTGTTCTCAATTTATCTTGAGGAGACAATCTCGAATCCTTTTCCAGATTATTTAAGATCTTCTGGATTTCCTTTTCATCTAGATAAACAAATTGATCTTTCAGTTTTACGATACCGCTGCTCCCCAGAACTAGTTTTTTGAATTCTTCCGGACTGACAAAGGTGTCTCCCAAGGCAATTTGCCAATTGAATTCGAGCATATCATCTAGTGAGAGATAACTTTTTGTGGTAGTCGATCCTGATTTTTTGACGGATACACTTATTTTTGGACGCACCAGTTCATCCAGTCCTTTGGGCAGTAGAATAGGAATCCCGAGCAGTTTAAGTGCTGGCAGATGTTTGAAAAATACCTCTGTAAATTTGGGAACCGACAGCATCAGTTTTTCCGTGCCTCCGGAATTCAGGAAGGTGTTTATTTCCGGAAATTGCTCAGCCAGCAAGGTGCAATCTTTGAGAACGTCAAACTTTATTCGTTCATATTTTTTCTGTGTCAGAATCTTTTTGAACGGGATCGGTTCTTCCAGTTCTTTCTTTCGATTCTCCGCCAATACTTCAATGGAGAATTCATTTCCTCTTTCTTCTTCCACTTTTACCAAAGGAACGAAGTCTTTGTGAGTGATGTAAAATCGGCTGAGCCACAACGAAATTGTATTCGGCAGTTCCTTTTGTTCGAACTGGCTTGTCTTGAGGATCTGTCCCTTAAAAAATATCTGTGCTATTTCCTCCTCATAAAACTCCCGATTGGTTGTGGAAAAATCCTGAATAAAGGCAGACAGGAAAAAAGAGAGCAAATTTTTGACCTGTTCCTCTTTGGATAGGTGTAATTTCTTCTTTCCGGATACTTTTAGAATATCAGGAGGGGTTATTTCCATTATCTTCTCAAAGACTTGTTTTACCGAGTCGTTCAACAATGCTGGAATCCATCGAATTTTGAAATGTTTTTTTACAGATAAAATTTCAGGGATAAAGGCGCCCTGCTCCAACAATTTAATGCTGAAATGAAACATCATGTACAGAGCGATCAGTTTTTCGTGATGATAGGGTAGTTTTTTAGCCGGGATACTTTGGAGGAACGGAATAATCTGATGTAATAAATCTTTGAGAGTGCGGGCTTCGTGCAACTGGGTATCAGAAGTAATTGTGATTTTGCTCAGCACCAGATCTTCACTTATAGTGGCCTCAATCTGAGTGAAGGTTTCCGTATTTTCTTTGTGTAGGCCTTCGGCTTCCGTTTGTTGCGCCAGTCGAAATGCCTGCTTTGAAAAGTTCTTGTAGGCTTTTCCCAACGTCTGTTTAAAATCTTTTTTACAGGAAAAAAGTGGTTTGTTGGTAAGCAGTGATAATAACTGTTCGTTCAATATGGGGATATTGGAGAAATCTATCTGTTTCAGTTTCGTTTTATCCAGATTCCACTTTTTTTTGGGAGCTGTTTTGATAAATAACTTATCAACCGAAGTGATCGAAGATGTTTTTGTATCTTCCGGTTTGAATCCCCGTTTTTCCAATGCTTTAAAAATGTCAAAGTTGTGCAGTTGAAATATGAGAAAAGGATTTCGATCGATCTCATTGGCAATCATGTAAATGATCGAAGCGATATGCTTGCAGCACTCTGCCCAATCTGGACAGGAGCAGCCAGCCGTTACATCATTCCAGTTTTTCGGGAAAATTTTGATGTGGTGCTTTGTAAATTCATCATAAAGTTCGGGTGGAAGTTTTTTTGTGAGGAGGGCGGAAAGATAGAGCGGATTTTTGGTTATAATATCCAGAATGGTTTCTTGCTCTTTTTTGGAAAAAGGAGCTAATCCCAATTCGACTTTGTAAGGCGTTCTCCTACTTCCTCGAACTTGGGCATTTACTATGTCTTTGTCTATGGACACGCTTTTCACGTATCCATTTCTGGCATAGCTTTTGCCTCGGGGAAGACGATTGCTGTAATCGGTGCTGGTGAGGGCTTCGAGCCATTTTTCTCCCCACCAGGTGTTGCCAAATTCAATTCGTGCCATGAATAAAAGAGATTATTATTTGGTATCAGTTACCAGTTTCCACCGAGTCGCTCTTCCTAGTCCAACTCGAGTAATAAGCTGTAAATCGTGCAAACGTTCTAAAGTTTTTTTAACCGTGTTTCTGTTTATATTTGTCGCTCCGGTAATTTCTTTAACCGACCATTCCGATTTTTTAGATTTTAATGTTTGTAAAACTTCCAGTTGATTTTCGGAAAGCTCTTCTTCAATGTTCTTTCGATTTAGGATGTTTTGTGCCGCATATGTCTGCTCAATTAGAATATCTAAAAAGAATTCCATCCAGATGGATATATCCTCTTTTGGAGTTCCTCTCTCACTCTGACTATGTCGTAATGCTAAATAATAGGCCTCCTTACGATCTTCCACTATCTTCTCCAAAGATACATACTGCACATAGGAATAACCTTCCTGGAGCAAAAAGAGATTTGTCAGCGCTCTGGAGAGCCTCCCATTTCCATCCTGAAATGGATGTATAGCCAAAAATTCACCTACAAAGTGCCCAATAATAAGCAGAGGATGAATTTCTTTTTTTACAAGAGACTGCTTCGTAAATTCTATCAATTCTCCCATTTCTTTTGGCGTAAGATAAGGAGGAGTAGGGTTAAATATGACCGATTCGTTTCCATCTACATCATGAGCCACAACGGCATTTGATCCTTTTTTGTACTCCCCGGAGTGATGTGTATCTTTCTCGGAATACTTCAACAGAATTTTGTGAAAATGTTTGATTTCGTTTTCATTCCACTTGATCGTATCATGATGATCAAAAATAAGTCTTGTCAGGTCCGCATAGCCAGCCACTTCCTGCTGACTTCGATCCTGCAATTTCTGTATTTTTAGTCCTGAAAGCAATTTCTTTACTTCTTCATCTGAAAGATATGAGCCTTCGATACGAGTAGAAGCACCAGTGGAAGTGATCAAAGCAAATTTCTTGAGACGATTTAGTATCTGAGGGCTGATATTCAAATGCCCCTTCCAAAAATCTTTAAACTTATCCAACTGACGGATTTTTGCCTGGAATTCTGCCATTTTTTGAGCCAAAAAGGTGAGTTTTATAAAATGGTGGTGCATGAATAATCGGATAAAAACAACTTTATCCAATCCTATCCAATTAATATTACTATTGCAAGTGGTTTTCCTGGTGAGGAAAAATTCGGTTTTCACACAGATGTTATGTGAGATTGTGTGAGCAAATGTGAATAAAATTTATCTTGTATTCCTGTATTCAGCAATTGACTTCATGAAAATCAAGCAAAGGTCTCAATAAAGCGATCAATACTATCATGTTTGCACTTCGACCTTAATGGCACTTTTCCCGAGGACTCCCTGCGGTCGTCCTCGCCTGTCGGTCGAAGCTCGTAGAGCGAAGACTGATGAAGTGCCAAAAATTCAATCCCTTATATCGTGCTGAATAATTATCCTTAATAATACTTTTTTGTGACCGATTTTAGTTTTCGGAGTGATTCAAGGTTGTAAATTACAAAAAGTTGTTTATGGTGGTGTTAGGTTTTTTAGAAAAATTATTATGCAGAAGGGAATTCACATTGTCGCAGATTTAAAGGGTTGTGCACTATCAGATTTTTGTGACAGTGAAGATCATGTGGTCGTTTTAAAAAAAGGGATTTCTGCAAAGATTAAGGAGTTACAATTGACGGAGTTGGGAAATTATTACCATTTCTTTGGTGCTTCGGCTCTTACGTCTGTGATCTGTTTGGCCGAATCTCACATTAATTTTCACTCATGGCCAGAGGACGACTATGTACAATTAGATATCTTTGTGTGTAATTTGAATCGAGATAATTCTAAGGCTGCAGAAGCTATGTATCAGTATTTTTTGGATTTCTTTCAGCCTCAGAAAACTAAAAAACAAGTGCTTTTTCGTTAATTATTTTTAACTCTTTTTTTATGGAATACTCTTCTAAGTCATTTTCGTTACTTGTTTGTGCCTTTTTCTTGTATGGATGCGGAAATTCTTCTACTAGTACGTCTCCACCTCTAGATCTTTCTAGTTTTTTTGGGCAGTTTTGCGAAAGCAAGGCGGGGCCTTGTAAGACTTTGCAGTGTTCTCTAGTAACGCCGATCGGATCTACGAATTCTGGAACTTATCATTGTTCTGATTCTGTTTCGAATATGCAAGTGGAATGTACTTCGGAAAAGAATTTTGATGAGGTAATTGAACGATACAAAGTTTGTTCTGTGGAAAATGGTGAAAATTATGAGCTTTTTGGGTATTCGCAGAAGTTTAACCCTCTTTTTGATGAATATACACCCGAAGAATTAGAAAAAAAAATTACAGAAGAGGTGGCTAAGGTGGAAGAGGGAGGTGTTTCTCCTTTTTTGAAAACTATGTTGGCTAGTGCTGGTGGGGCTTTGATTGGAGGGGTGATTGCTAATTCGCTTTTTGGATCTAATTCGGCTATGCCGCCAAGACAGCCTCAAAGTGGCTATTCTCAGCCTTTCGATAAAAATAGTCTCTCAGAGGCAAAGCAAAAAACGCAGGCGAATAGTTCAAAAATGCAGAGTGCGGTTAAGAATAGCAAGGCTACTGCAACCAGAAAAAGTCAAAGTGCTGCTCAGAGTCGTTCTCGTAGTTCTTCTTCTTCTTCTTCTTCTTCTTCTTCTTCTTCTTCTTCTTCTTCTTCTCGAAGGAGTATTGGTAAATAATTATGGGAATGAAAAAGGCAAATGGGCCGGGGCTTTTAGTTCTTTATGGAACTACTATAGTAGTGGCCTTTTGCAGTATATTATATGAACTGCTTTTGGCTCAGACGCTTACGGTTCTCTTTGGGGGGAGTGTATTGCGTTATTCAATTACTATTGGATTGTATTTGTTTTCTTTGGGGGTTGGGACGCTTTCGTTTTCTTATTTCAAGGGGGGAGCATTGCGTTTGTTTGTGCGAACGGAATTATGGCTGAGTCTTATTGGTGCTTCAGCGGTAGGATTTTTGCTCATGGTTTCTGTGTGGCAGTTTCATTTTCCCGTCTTGGTGTTTGTTTTTGCTCATTTATTAATCTTGCTTATTGGTTTTTTATCTGGATTAGAGATTCCTTTGTTGGTAGCATTGGCTCAGAGAGAGCACTTTTCGCAGATTTTGTCTGTGGATTATTTGGGGGCGTTGGTGGGGAGTGTCCTTTTTGGTGTTTACTTGCATAGTCATGTGGGATTAGTTAGTACTAGTATTTGGGTTGGAATAATCAATTATCTTATTGCACTGTATTTTTTTCATTTCATTGAGAAAGTGGGGGTGCTTCGTCGAGTAGGCGTATATTTTTTAGGAGGAGTTCTTTTCGTTCTTTTGTTTTTTCATGGAGAAATTCAGAGTGAAATTCAGATGATATATCCTAAGTCAACCATTCTTTATGACTATTATAAAGAGGATAAGCATCCGGGGTTTGTTAAGTCTATTGATATTATTGATCAAATTCAGACACCTTTTCAGAGTATTGTGTATGCTCAGAGTGTGATTGAGGAGGGTAATGCATTGGTAACGGATCATGCGCTTTTTTTGGATAATCGGATCCAATTGGGGGATATTTGGATGAAGGAATACCATGAAGCGTTTGCTCTTAGTGGAGTGGCCTTTAAACAGAATGAAGATCTTCATTTTCTTGTTCTTGGGGGAGGAGATGGTTTTCTTATTCAGAAACTCTTATCGTTTGAAAATGTTTCTCAGATCGATCATGTGGATATTGATAGAGTTTTTGTAGAATATATGAGAAATCATTCGTATTATAGAGCCTTTAATCAAGATGCTTTTTCATCGGATCGGGTGACAACTTACTTTGAAGATGCGTATATGTTTGTAAAAGAGAAAGCGTTTCGTAATGAAACAAAAAAATACGATCATATATTTGTTGATCTTTCTCATTTGAAAGCTGATGATAAATTATTGCATCTTTATTCTTCGGAGTTTTATGATTTTTGTCGAAAGAGCTTGATTGATTCTGGGACCCTCAGTCTTTGGGGATATAATAAAGCACTTCATTTGTCAGTTTTGGAGTCTACATTGAAGGCTGCTGGGTTTCGTTATAAAAGTGCTTTTTGTGCTCGACATGAATCTGGTCATACAGGGCTTCAAGATCGGTGCATTCAGCGGTTTCTTACTGTTGGAACGAAGAAAAAAACAAAACAGATTTCTTCGGATTTATCTTTTTATCAAGAAAAATTGTTTTCTCAAGTACCGGATATAGATATTCCATTAGTATCTACTCACCGTGCCAATTCTGTTGTGCAACCGAATTATGATCTGGTTGTAGAGTGATGGGGAGTTCTATAAAGGAGTGTTTATCAATAAGGATAAAAGAGATTATTATTTAGTATCAGTTACTAGTTTCCATCGAGTTGCTCTTTTCAATAGTTTTCTTAGGGGGGCAAAATTCGGTTTTCACACAGATGTTATGTGAGATTGTGTGAGCAAATGTGAATAAAACAGATCAAAAAATAATTTTGACTTTTTTTTCTGAGAAGCATAGTTTGGAGTCGTGGCCAATCAAGAATCAAAAATTGTGGTTGTATTCAGCAATTGACTTCATGAAAATCAAGCAAAGGTCTCAATAAAGCAATCTAAAGCATATGCTACATAAACTCATGACTCACATCGTCGCTGGATATCCTTCGATCAAGGAATCTGAGCAAATAGCTACAACAATGTTGGAATCAGATGTAGACTTCATAGAAATTCAGATTCCTTTTTCTGATCCTATTGGTGACGGGCCGACGATCACAGAGGCATGTCGATCGGCTATTGATAGTGGTATCAAAGTCGAGGATTGTTTTAAGCTGATGGGGAAATTGAAAAAGAAGTCTAAAAACACACCACTTCTTTTTATGACGTATTATAATATTATTTTTCGATTTGGACTGGATGCTTTTTGTGAACGAGCAAGGCAGCTGGGATGTTACGGGGTGATTGTTCCTGATGTTCCGTTTGATGAGGAGCCAAACGATCATTTTATCGATACTTGTCGTAGTCATGATCTGAAGGTGATTCAGCTTGTTTCTCCTGTAACGCCAACGGAGAGACTTAAAAAAATCGGGCAACTGGCCGAAGGATTTGTGTATTGTATAGCAGGATTTGGGACGACTGGAACGAAACAAAACGTATCAGGCTCTCTGGAAAAGTATATTAAAAATGTGAGGAAATATGTGAAAGTTCCAATTGCTTTAGGGTTTGGGATTAGTTCTCGAGAAGAGATTGAGGCAGCAGGAAAAGTTGCTGACATCGTGGTGATTGGAAGTCAGATTATAAAGCTTTATCGAGATCATCCAGGGGATAAAGGTCTGGAGAAAATACGAGGATTACTTAAGAAGTAATCCTCGTACTATGAGTAATTACTCCAATCCCGTACCATGAAAACAACAAGTAAGGGATTTAGAAAAAAATAACCGCCCCATTTTGATGTCTTTTTGTTCGTCTTCTTCCTCCTTCGCTATACGTCCAGTATGAAATAAGCTTCGGCGGACAGGTTGTCAGCAAAGTTTCGACATATTACCAATATGACTCAACTTTCCTTCTTCGAATACGAAGCAAAAATCCTATCAAACCTGGGTATTTTATTTTTTTCCAGAATCTTTATGTTCGTAGTTTGTTATTTATTTCAATTGCAAATTTTATTTATCTTTTTAAACTCATGAAAGAGAATGTTTTTTGATTTTTCTTTTAATTTTTAATTTTAAAAAAATGGGAATGTTTGGACAAATGGGTGACATGTACAAGCTTCAGAAGGAAGCTAAAAAAATTAAGAAAAAACTTGCTAATACGCATGTTTTTTCTGAGGTAAACGGTGTCAAAGTAACCGTTACTGGTGAGCAAAAAGTGATAGCCGTTGAATTTTTGGACGAATCAATTTTGCAGCATCCTGATAAATGCGGAAAAGCTATTGCCGAAGCTTTTAATAAAGCTATTGAAAAGTCTCAGCAGATTGCTGCAGAAGAAATGAAATCTGTGATGGGTGGCATGGGATTACCGGGAGCGTAAATGTCATTTGAGGAAATTTTTTGGAGTAATGAAAAAAATAGGAATTGATGCACGATTTTTTACGGAGCGAGCTACTGGAATTGGTCGGCATGTTTTTGAATTGGTACAGGGTTTGGCAAAATTGGATACGAAAAATGAGTACACCCTTTTTTTGAAACCGAAGGAGTTCGAAATATTTCAATTGCCTAGTTCAAACTTTAAAAAAGAAAAAACCACAGCACCGCATTATTCATTTGATGAACAAGTAGGTTTTTTGCGTCAGTTAAACAAACATCAATTTGATCTGATGGTTTTTCCTCATTTCAATGCTCCGATTTTTTATCGTCGGAAATATGTGGTTACAATTCACGACCTGACACTCCATTTTTTTCCAGGTAAAAAAAAATCAGATCTGATTTCTCGAGTGGCGTATAAAACGGTTATAAATACTGTGGTTCGAAATGCCGAACACTGTTTTGCTGTTTCAGAAAATACGAAACGAGATATGGTGAAACATTTAAAAATACCAAAAAACAAAATAACAGTTACTTACAATGGTGTGACTCAGCAGTTTAAGTCGGAGCAAGATGATCAAATTCAAAAGTCATTCAAATCAAAATATAACCTTCCTAAAAAGTATTTTCTTTATAATGGGGTACAACGCAGTCACAAAAATATCTTGGGGCTCATTCAAGCCTATGCAATTTTTTTGAAAAAAAATCCTGATTCAGAAATTGATTTAGTGTTTGCGGGGCCTTCAAATGATACCTATACAGAAATTCCAAGCCAGATTGATGAATTGGATCTGCAGGATCGAATTCATATGCTCGGATTTTTTCCAGAAGCAGATATTGAAAAACTAATTTCTGGAGCTACTGCATATGTGTTCCCAAGTTTTTATGAAGGGTTTGGTTTGCCACCGCTTGAGGCGATGCGATGTGGTACTCCTGTTGCTTGTTCCCACACCTCATCATTACCGGAGGTTTGCGGAGAAGCGGCTGTTTACTTTGATCCTAAGAATATAGATGACATTGCCTTGGCAATGGAAAAGGTCGTTTTTGATATTCCATTAAGAAAAGATCTAGTGGAGAAAGGTTTTGTTCAATCTCAAAAATTTCGGTGGTCAGATATGGTGAAACGGATGCTTGAGGAATATCAGAAAATAAAATAACATATGTTTGTGTTTATTTCATGGTCATAAAAGCTTCATGAAATCCTTTGTACACTTCGTATAATTCTACACATGCAGTTCCTCCTACTAGGTCAGTAAATTCTTCACACATTTGAGATGGTGGTTTAACTGCTTGATTGACATCACTATTTCTTTCTATTATTTCGTTTTCAAAGTTAGCCATCTCTTCAAGTGCAATCTCTCCACAGATATTTATATATTCTTTTGGAGTTTGAAGTTTTGGTAATACTTTGGGACAAACTTCTATTTGGATTTGTTTCATTCTTAGATTTTTTTGTAATGGCGCAATGATTGCATTAGCAATTTCTGTGTAATGTTCTTTTGTTAAAAATTCTCGATTTGATTCGTTAAAAAAACGATATTGATCTTTTTTAAACCAAAAATAAGGATCTCGAATTGAAAGTCGATACCATTCCTGTAGATCACTCACCAATCGATGCATTTCTTTGCTATGTGCACAAGAAGACCACATGCGACATTGTTCTTCAATTTTTTTTATTTGGTCTAATATTTTGATTTCATTTGTATCTTTTTCCTGTTCTAATTTATCCCACTTGGATAAAACTTCTGATATATCTTGTGCTTCTGTCAATGAGCTAATATAGTGGCTTTCATCGTAAGAAATTGCTTTTTTGTGAATAGAAAAAAGATCAATAAAAAGTTGATTGCTAACTTCTACTCCCTTCTGTTTTTGATTTTTTGCTTGTTGAGAAATATTATTTTTGGTCTCTTGATTTGCTGCTAGTTCGAGCCTTAGGTTTTGTTCAACCTTTGTCTGATATATTTCATAAAAAAAGAAACTAATCAGTCCAACAAAAAGTACTGAAACAATACCGATCAAAAAATTTTTATCCATCGATCTAATTTTAATATAAAAAATAATGCTTTGCAAAGTGCGATTTTTTTTAATTTAAGGTAAGGGTTTAACAAAAGCTATGGCCCGTCCGCCGTAATCCAGACTAGAAAGTACATTCTTTAATCAAGATTTTATATAAAGAAATGCAAGTACATAACTTTTGAACTTTGGAGGGTGGAAGCATAATACTCATAATTTTTAAGGCGTAAGAGTATCGGATTCAATTCTTTTTAATAATTTTTTTACTTGTCCCATCCCTGGAATTGCAAACTCTTCATTTACAATCTCCATCCAAGGTTGTAACACAAATAATCTTTCTGGGATTCCTGGATGTGGTATAGTTAGTTTTTCCTTGTCTAATACTGTATTTCCAAACATCAGTATGTCCAGGTCAAGTGTGCGATCGTCCCACTTTTTTTTACGAATTCGTCCATGAGCAATTTCTATTTTTTGAAGTACTTCGAGCAATTGATATGGGGATTTACTGGATTCAATTTGCCATACAGCGTTAGCAAATTCATTTTTGGCGATGTTTCCAAATGGAGGATTTTTTAGAATTGAAGATTTTTTTACCACTTCGATTTTAAGTGAAGTAAGCATTTTTTCAACAGAATCAAAGATTACTTCGGCATCACCGATAGAGCTTCCTAGCCCAATGAATATCATCATAATATTTATAATGATTTCTTTCATAAATACAATTTCTTTCAATTACGTGAATTAAATTTGCTTTTTTTTTAGATAGCATTACGTTTCTGGTCTCCTTTTTTAGGGTCTAACAAAAGGATGGTCTTCATGTTCAGCGAGATGTTTTGCGCATCCTTTCTGGACTGTTCTTTTATTTTACATCTCGGCTACAGAAATATATTTTTAGTTATTTTTTAGGATTAATTCACAAATGAATGAAAGGAGGTGAGAAAAATTGGAACCCTTGATTGCCAAAAACTCGGTAGAAAAAAGGTGAGTTTCAACATTCCGCCCAACTTGGACATGGGTCCTGGTTGGTACAAGGCCGTTAACGTTAACGTTTTGTGAGGAGAAAGTTAAGATGAATTGGTTAAACAACATTAATATCAAGCCCAAGCTTATTGGGTTATTCTTACTGGTAGGACTGATTCCTTTGGGATTGGTGGCATGGATGGCTGAGCAGGAAGCTGATAAAGCTCTGACAGAGTCCAACTACAATCAACTGGAAGCGGTTCGTCAAATAAAGGCAGGGCAGATTGAAAAATATTTTGCAGACAAGCAGATGGACATGAATAATTTGGTGGTCACAGTCCAAATGTTACGAACCGAGGCTTTTAGTAAGATGGAGGCAGGACGGGATAACCGCAAGAAACAACTAGAACGATATTTTGCAGAGCGTTTTGGTGACATTTCGGTTTTGTCGAGTAATTCCGAAGTACTGACAGCTGTAGAGTCCTTTTCAGATGCATTCAAAAAGGATGGGAATAAGACCGGTGGAAAAGCCTGGAAGGCAGAGATTGTCAAACACGCTGCCTGGCTGGAACAATACAACAAGGAGTACGGTTACTATGATTTATTCCTAATTTCTAAAAGTGGGGATGTAGTATTTACTGCGGCTAAAGAGTCAGATTTAGGCCAAAACCTAGTTCGCGGTGCATTGAAAAGTAGTGGTTTAGGGCGATTGTTTGCATTGGCTCAAAATGGTATTGCTATCCAGGATTTTGAACCCTATGCACCATCAAATGGTGATCAGGTGTCCTTTATCGGAGCACCAATCAAAAATGGAGATGAAGTGGTTGGAGTCGTGGTTTTGCAAATGCCTACAGAAACTATCTATGCCATCACCCAAGAACGTGCAGGCCTGGGAAAGACCGGCGAATTTTATCTGGTGGGACGAGAATCAGGACAGGATAGCTCGTATAGGAGTGATCGGGTAGTGAAGAAAGGTAAGATTGGAAAGAAAAAATCAGGTCGTTATATCAGAGAAGCTTTCTCTGGCAAGAGTGGCACGACTTTCAAAATCGGTAGTTCCGGTAGTATGGAAGTGGTCACTTATTCTCCTATACAGATCAAGGGGTTGAATTGGGTTATTATTGGCTCAATGAGTGCGGAGGAGATTATATCTCCGAGGTTACAGGGAGAAAACAAAGACTATCTGGCTCAGTTCATGAAAGCGTTTGGATACTATGATCTTTTTTTGATCAATCCAGATGGATATGTTTTCTACAGTGCTATGCATGAGGCAGGCTACCAAACTAATATGGTCAATGGAAAATATTCCCAATCCAATTTGGGACAATTGACTCGTCAGGTTCTACTGTCCAAAAAGTTTGGGATCACTGATTTTCAACCTTATGCCCCCAGTAATGGCACACAGGCCGCATTTATAGCTCAGCCTGTAATAAACCAGGGGAAGGTCGATTTGGTCGTTGTGCTTCAGCTTCCAGATGAGGGTATCAATAACATCATGCAGGAGCGCTCTGGCATGGGTGAAACTGGCGAAACCTATCTGGTCGGTGAAGTTGGTGGTACCAGTTATTATCGTAGCAATCGAACCGTCAAATCTGGCAATATCGGGGACCAAAAATCCGGTACTTATGTCCAGAAAGTTCTTTCTGGGGAAACGGGAGCTACTATAAAAATAGGGAGTTCTGGAGCAAAAGAGTTCGTGAGCTATACGCCTGTAAACATCCCTGGATTGACCTGGGGGTTGATGGCTACCGTTGCCAAAGAAGAAATGGATCAGCCTATTGAAGCTTTGATTTGGTACATCTTTATCACCGGATCCATTATTTCGGCAATCGTGATTGTTATGGCAATTTTCATTGCGGATAACATTGCAGGGCCACTAGTACGATGTGGTCACAATTTTGCAGAACTTGCCAAAGGCAATCTCTCTATCAATTGTGCTATGGACAGAAAAGATGAAATTGGAGGGTTGTTTAATTCTATGTCTGGCATGACATCAAAATTGCGTGCTATCATCACAACCGTCAGTGAGGCCTCTGATTCTGTAAGCAGCGGAACTGGAGAGCTAACCTCCGCTGCAACCTCTATCTCTGAGGGGGCGTCCAATCAAGCTTCCTCTGTAGAAGAAACCTCTTCATCCATGGAGGAAATGGCATCTAATATCCAGAACAACACTGATAATGCCCAGCAGACAGAAAAAATTGCCGCTCAGGCTGCGTCAGATGCATCAGAAGGAGGAAAGGCTGTAACAAAAGCGGTTATCGCTATGAAGGAAATTGCTGACAAGATTTCCATTATCGAAGAAATCGCTCGTCAGACCAATCTACTCGCTCTTAATGCCGCTATAGAAGCTGCTCGAGCAGGAGAACATGGCAAGGGATTTGCTGTGGTAGCGGCTGAAGTTCGCAAACTGGCAGAAAGGAGTCAAACTGCTGCCGGAGAGATTGGATCTTTGTCTACCTCTAGCGTAGAAGTAGCGGAAGAGGCTGGGAAGATTATTACCAAACTTGTACCTGATATCCAGAAAACTGCGGAATTGGTACAAGAAATATCAGCCTCTAGTACAGAGCAATCTCAAGGGTCTGGTCAGATCAATCAAGCTTTACAGCAACTGGATCAAGTAATTCAGCAAAATGCCGGAGCATCGGAAGAAATGGCCGCGACAGCTACTGAACTTTCGGATCATGCAAGCCGCTTACAGGCAGCAATTGAAATGTTTGATTTGGGAAACTCAACAAAAGCAATAGCTGTTTCTCCTCTGTCCAAAAAATACAGTAACGATGAATTCGATGAGTTCTGATTCGGAGCTACACTATGGAGGTACAAATGTCAGAAACACAACAATTATTAACATTCCTGCTGGATGATGAGACCTATGGTCTCAATATTCAGCGGGTTCAGGAGGTCTTGGAATTCACTTCTACGACTACAATCCCACAGATGCCGGATTACATGATCGGTGTCATCAACCTACGGGGACATGTCGTCCCAGTAGTAAATATGCGAAAAAAGTTTGGAATGCAAGATGTCGCACGAACGGTTAATACCTGTATCATTATTGTGGAAATTCAGAAAAACAAGACCACAATAGTGATGGGGGCGCTTGTGGATTCGGTTAGAGAGGTTATGACTCTCGAATCGGATCAAATCGAACCGCCTCCTGAAATGGAAAATCCCCAGCAAACAGCATTTTTACACGGTATGGGAAAACAGGATGATCAATTTGTTCTGATACTTGATGTTGATCAGGTTTTTTCGACTGTTGGGTTCGAACCAGTCGAGGAGATTTCACCCAAAACTGCTGTGGATGTGTAGGTTGTTGCCCCGTCTCGGAAGTGTTTAAGCTTCTGAGATGGGGAATTTCTATGGTTGTCTCACGCTAACCTTTGCTTGATTTTTATGAAGTCAATAGCTGAATAAATTGTAGCCGAAATGTAAATCATGAGATAGGGATTTCTAGGAGTGTATTTAGGAATAAAAATCAAATAAACTAGCCAATTTCATCTCAATCTTCATGTCATCTTTGAAAGATTTTCACGCAAAACATCTTCCAAATCTAACAAAGGTTTGTTGATTTTATGGATTCCAATTTGTATTTTTTTTAATTTTTAAGATCCAACCAAACTATATCTGATCTGTCTCTCCACCAGGTCAGTTGTCTTTTTGCGTAATTTCGGTTTCGTTTTTGGTATTTGATAATGGCTTCATCGTAGGTAGTTTTTTTATCTAAAAAGTCCTGAATTTCTTGGTATCCGAAGCTTGTAAAAGCGGACTTGGTAGGTTTGAATTTTTTTAAAATATGTTTGGTTTCTTCGATCATGCCGTGTTTGAATAATTTCAGAGTACGTTGGTTTATGCGATCATAGAGTACTGATCTATCCCAATGAATTCCGATTTTTAGTACGGGCCAGAGGGGTGGTGATTTCTGAGTAGATTTTTCGTTTGAGTTCTCTGCAAAAACATAGTTTTCACTGATAGCATCCAGCCACAGCATGGTGCCTCCGCAAAGAATTGGCACATTTTTACGTGATTGGATTTGTTTAATAGTGCGAAATGCATACTGCTGGAAATCATAGACAGAAAAATCTTCATTTGGGCAGATCAAACCCTGTCCATGATGGGGGATGTTTTGCATTTCTGATTTGGTGATTTTGGCAGAAGAAATATCTATATATTTATATACTTGTCGACTATCGACGGAGATGATTTCAGCAGCTCTAATGTGATGTGCCACTTCAATAGAAAAATCGGTCTTGCCACTTGCGGTGGCTCCTAGGATTTCGATGACTCCGTTAGGATTTGATTTTTTAAAATCGGTGATTTTTTGGAGTATTTCGGATTTTGAGTAGGTTTTAATTTTATCCATGAGTATTCTGATATTTTGATGGCTTGTTTTATTTTTCCCCTGTTCAGTATATTTCCCCCCTCGCAGGGGGGTGATAATAATTCCTTATAATAATCTTGCTTCAAAGTTTTGAAATAATGTTTCATCACACATAACTACCACTATCTGTTAACCCCCAAGATATCTTGGGGGTTAACAGATTAGAGGATTGGAAAGTTTGTAATATTCATATCGATTGATTACGGATGTGTAAAATTTTTATTTGCAATTAAATTATTTATGTGTTATAATGCCTGGTTAGTCAAGATTAATTAAACGAAAAATGACATCTGTAGTTGATTTATCAGAAACAAAAAATGCAAAACGAAAAAAAGAAGAACTGGAGGCAGTAATTGCAGACCAGGAAAAACAATTGCAGTTTATTCGAAAAGGGAGAATGGTCTTGGCTGAGATGGAAGAAGAAAGAAACAAAGAAACAGAGGCTCAAGAATTAGAACAGATGGATGAAGAAATTGAAAATGCTTATTTATAATTTTTTAATAATAATAAAATGACATCACAAAACAAACCATCTTCGGCTCCCAAAGCTTCTAATAGTGCAGAAAGCACAATGGAGGCTTTGGAAAACAAGGCAAATGCAAACACAGAAAGCTTAGCAAATGCTATTCCTAGTTTTGAAACTGAGATTTATGAGGCATATAGAGCTTTTTTGGATGAAAACAAAGGAAGAATAAAACGTCCAGAAAGCACATTTGCTTTTAAAGTAGCTCTTATGATGCATGGAAGAAAAGATTTGCGTCCAAATCGTAGTAGTTATCGAAAAGCGGTGGAAGGAATTGGTGGAAAAAAAGTAGATAGAGCTAAGTTTGATAATACGATTAAGGCTGTGATAAATATGCTGACAGAAACAGAAACAGCTAAAAAACCATTAAAAAAATCTGATATTGAAGCAAAAAAAGCTGAAAAGTTAAGGCAACAAAAGGCACAAGAACAAAAAGAACAAGAAAGAGAAGAAGTTAAAGAAACTGTCCAGCAAAAAGAAAAACCTTCTACTGAATTAATTCAGAAATATCAGATAGAGAAAGGAAAATTACAACAGGAAAGAGAAAAAGAGTATACCACTAAAGAAAGGAAATCTGAAATTGATAAAAGAATAAAAATATTGGATACAAATATTAAAAATGCCAAAAAAGCACTGAAAGAAAAAGTAGATGCAAAACGAGCAACAATAGATAGGAAAAAGGCTCTAAAAAAATCAAAAGAAAATACAGAACGAATAGCACGTGTAAAAAAATTACAAGAAGAGAGAACAAAATTGAGAGAAAAATTAAAAAGTAATTTATCAAGAGATGAAAGTATTTTAGCAAAAGCTAGACTAACAAAAATAAACAATAAATTAAGAAGTATTGATCCTAATGAACCATCTGTTGTCTCAAGTATTGGTGAAGGAATAAAATCATCATTCGAGGATGGTCGTGAAGCTGTGTCGAAATTGAGAAGCAACTTCCCTTCGAGAGAAAATAATCCGGATTCTCAGGAAAAAATGCTTGCAAATGCAAAGGCAAAGTTGAAGAAAAGACTTGAAAATTCTAGAGCAAGAGAGGAGGTAATAGTTTCTGTAAAAGATACTGATACACAGCCTGAAAAAAAATCTAAATTTGACGGAAGGTCATTAGCACAATTGAAAGCAGAACAGCAAAAAAATAGCATTAAGTTGAGGTTGGGGTCAGACGAAGAAAAACGTATTGCTAACATAAAGGCTGCGAAATTACAATCGGCAATTAGAAAAAAAGAAACTCCAAAAGCGACTGTTATTGTTGATACAGGAGACAAACGAAATGCAAGGAATGCTATTGCTAGTGCAAGAATGACTATGGATGTTCCGCCTACTGGTGAGCCAGTAATTAAACATATTAAAACAAGACCATCTTATCCACTAGGAGTTGGAACCGTTAATGCCTCAATCCCCCAAGAACAATCAGTTGTCAAACGAGAAAAACCTGTCTCATTGGAAAAAAAGCAAGCTGAGATCCTTAAAAAATATGGATTAGATAAAAAACAAATAAAAGTCTTAAAAGATTTTGGAGTTAGTTCAAGTCCAGGAAATCTTAAAGCAAGAATATCTCCATCTCTGAATATGGATAGAAGTCTTAAAGCAAAAAATAAAGAGGGAGATACACTAACAAATCAAAATTTAAGTCTTTGGGGAAAGGAAGTAGAAAGTGTTTCAAAGAATTCAGATGGATCATTGGCAGTTGTTTTAAAAAATAATAATACAGGAACAAAAGAGACCATAACTTTTTCAAAAGAATCATAAATATCCCCAATAAATATCATGAATAACAAAAAATCACCAAAACCAACTCCACCTAAAATTTCAGCACAGGCAGAAAGACAAGCTAAATATGAAAAGCAAAAAGCCAAAATCTGTAAGGCTTCAAAAAAAGCCTGTGCTATCCTCAGAAAGGAAGTAAGACGTGGAAAAAATGATAGAGTAGCTGTCAGAGAAGAAGGTATTAAAACTGATTGGAATTCTTCTTTAGAAGATATTACGGCATCAAGATTACTTAATCAGTATAATCTGGATACAGGGGTAGAAGTCGTTTTGATTGAAAAAATAAATGATTTGGAAAAAACAATGCAATCTGCTGGATGGAATCTAAAAGATGCGCCAGTGGTATTGGCGGAAATGTTATCTCTGGCTCCTCAAAAAGTAAAAAAAATGATAGTGGCAGCGACTGATAGTCTTCCAAGTATTGGGATGAGTCAGGCAAGTGCTGAGAGTGATGATGAAGCACAAAAATAAGTATGAATGAAATAATTCTTTATGACAAAAAAAGTGAAGTAATCCTTCGCTTTTTTTGTGTATTTTGCAGATTGTTATAATAATTTTTTTTCTCAAACCAAAAATCACGCAGATACTGGAAATCGAATTTTTAGCATTTCTTTTGCGGTATCACTGATTTCTGATGATTGCAATAGCTCTGCTACCATGGCTTCTGGAATTGTTCCTACCCAATCAAACCATTCAGATAAATTGTTTCCTCCTGGCCAATTTTCTGCTGATTTTATATATTTTTCAAAAAATGGTAGGTATGCTGAAATCAGTATTTGCTGACTTACTTCGAATACGGAATCCGGAATTTTTTCTGGAATAGTGATGTCTTCTACTGTCAGATCATCATCAATATGTTCTTCTAATTCAGGACGTATTCTTTTTTCTTGCATGATACGAATATATTGTAGAGCCTCAAGTAAAGACTGATTTAAATGTTCTGGATTTTGAAGTCCCATGGTCTGAGCCTCTTCTGGGACAATAAATTTATATTTCAAACCATTTAAAATTTCTTGAATACCTTCGCCTTCTGTTCCCCAAAAAAATCTCTTTTTCAATGCATTCATGGCATTATTATAATCTGTATGCATCCTAAACTCTGTTCCTAATCTATAAGGAAAATCTGGATAGAGATATAACAAATAAAACTCTTCCTGCATTTCATTATTTAATTCTTTAGCATTCAAGATTACCTTTAACCGATCACATCGTTGCAATTGTTTTTTTATTTTTTTCTGAATATTCATCAGTACGGCTTTCTGCTCAGAAAGAATATCAATAGCAATCGTCATAGGGTTTTCGTTTGATTTCTTTTTTTTGCTATCTTTTGAATCTAATAGGAAGAGTAATTGTTCAACAGACGATCTACCACCTGTACCATCAGCAATAAATTGAACTGAATCGATGTATCCAGTTTGAATTTTTTGTAATATTGTTGCTCCTGGACCTTTTGGCGTTTCAGGATGAGAGAGTGTTGGAATGTCGTGAGATAATGGGGGCATGGTGTTAGTCAGTAGTTAGCTGTAGTTATGGATACAAATTGTCGATAATTTGTCAATAAAATCTAAGAAATATGTTAAAACCCAAGAAAATTTCTTCAAGTATGCCATTAAAAACTTTGATATTGATAGATTAATAG
>CAZQFO010000005.1:0-30951 GCA_964592695.1 uncultured Candidatus Peribacteria bacterium | reverse complement strand
TGGGACCGGAAGGGCCACAAGGGCCTCAAGGAGAGCAGGGAGTACAAGGAGAAATGGGATTAACTGGACCACAAGGGGAACAAGGAATCCAGGGAGAAACAGGACCACAGGGGATCCAGGGTGAAGTAGGACCGATGGGACCAGAAGGGGTACAAGGTCCACAAGGAGAACAAGGACCGCAAGGAGAGCAAGGAATCCAGGGAGAAACAGGACCTCAGGGAATTCAAGGGATTCAAGGTCCACAAGGAATCCAAGGTCAACAGGGAGAGCAAGGAGAAGAAGGCCCAATGGGACCACAAGGTCCAAAAGGGGATCCTGGCCAAGGGGGAGATTTGGCAGCGGTACAAGGACATAGAACTCAGGGTTATGAGTTGACGAGTGTGTTTACAGACATAGATCTCAATGTAACAGATATTGAAACAGATGTGACAGTATTAGATCATGATGATATAAATATTGATCGATTTCTGATAAAAGAAGAAGGAGTATATAAGATTGAATTTGCACTTTACTTTGATGTAAGTGCGGCAGGAGCATTTTCAGCTCAATTGATAAAAAATGATACGACAGTGATTCCTGGAAGCATGAGATATGTGTACAACGGAAATGACATGGATGAAACCAGCAATTCTATAGTGACATCATTAAATACTGGGGATTGGATATCACTTCAGTTGAAAAAATCAGCAGGAGATGCAGTAGCCGAAGGAATCATAATGAATGCAGTGAAACTGGATGGAGTAAAAGGAGAACCAGGGATTCAAGGAGAACAAGGATTACAAGGAATCCAAGGAGAAGCCGGAATAAATGGAATAGATGGAACGGAATGGCACAATGGAGAAGGGATACCAGACTCTAGTTTAGGAGAAGATGGAGATTATTATATAAATAATGGAAATGGAGAATATTATAGAAAAGAGTTAGGAAGTTGGTCATTACTAGGAAGTATACAAGGATCGCAAGGAGTTCAGGGAGAAGTCGGTCCAGAAGGACCATCTGGAGTAGATGGAACAACCTGGATGAGTGGAGAAGGAGTGCCTGATCCAGTAAATGGAAATGACGGAGATTTCTATCTCAATAATGATAATTCAGATTATTACAAAAAAGTATCTGGATCATGGGAATATCAGGGATCACTAAAAGCTGATGCAACTTTATCAGTTGTACAAGCTCGAAGGACGACTGCTTATCAGGTATCAAGTTCTTATACAGATGTTTCATTAAACACAACAGATATTGAAACTAATTCAAATGTACTGGATCATGATGGATCCAATAATGATCGTATTTTGATTAAATCTGATGGAGTGTACCAAATTGTTTATACCCTTTCCTATGATTATGACAGTAGTGGAACTTATTACTCTCGATTAAGAAAAAATGATTCTACAGAAATTGCTGGAAGTCTCAGAACAGTCAAAGATGGTAACGATCGAGATGAAGCAAGTAATTCTACAATAGTTTCGTTGAGTTCTGGGGATTGGATATCTCTTCAACTCAAAAAATACAGAGGAGAAGCAGATGCATTGGATGTAGTAATAAATGTACTAAAATTAGATGGTGTAAAAGGAGAACAAGGAGAACAGGGATTACCAGGATCAGTAGGAATGGGAACGAATAGTTCAGAATTTATACTAGACCAAGACAATACTGATTCAGGTGTAAATATTGATATAGTAGCGAATCAGGGAATAGGTAATGACGGAGTTATTCGATATAATACGACACTTTCACAATGGGAAATTAGTAATGATGGAGGATCTTTTGAAGCTATAGCAACTAGTGGAGGAGGATCAATTAATCGAGTATTTGGACAGTTTATAGATGGAGCTGGAAATAAAAATATTAACAATTCTGGTTATGTAACTATTGACTGGAATAAGGAAACTCGAAAAGATCCAGGAATTACCCATAGCAATTCAAGTAGTAACAGTAAAGTTTATCTCGATGAAGCTGGCTGGTACAGTGTATCATACAATATTTCATATGATACTAGCAGCAAACGAAACGTAACTTGTAAGGCTCGAAAAAATGGAAGCACAGATATAATTCCTTCTCAATCATATGGCCTAACACATGATAGTAGTAATGATAAAGGAACAAATACTGCGGAATTCCTTTTTGAAACCACTACCGCAAACGAGTATTACGAAATTATATGTAAGAAAGACGGATCGAGTGGAACGGCAAAAACAATTAGAGATAAGACATGGACTGTTGTAGAAAAAGTAGATTAGAGTGATTTATAACCTACATCTCAAGTGCGGTCTAATGATCGCACTTTTTTTTACCACCCAAAATTTCTTTTTATTGCTTTTTTTTCAGCGTCTTGGGACTCATGAATTCCTGCATCATCAAGCACCACTCTTACGGATTCATTTGCTGTTTGAGGAGTATCACTTTCTAAAGAATTAGATGATGAATCAGGTGCCTCAATAGGAGTTTCTTTGGAAAAAAATACAAACTGACTTTTAGAAATTTGAAACTGATGAAATAAAGTTCTCATTTTTTGGTTGGTTAAGAAATTGATGAGGTTATACGAGATATTTTAGTGAGGTCAAATTTTTCTTTAATATAAACATAAATTTGGCGATTTATTTTAGAAGTGCTAAAGTATTAATATGAAAAAATTCTGTGTCATCGGTCATCCAATTAATCATTCCAAATCTTCACGTCTCCATGAAGCAGGATTTTGTGAGATGCATATGGAGGCTTCATTTGAGGCAATAGACGTCTTGCCATCAAATTTAGAAACGTGGGTTAAAAGTCAATTTCGACCAGATTTTTTGGGGGCAGCAGTAACTATCCCTCATAAAGAAACAATCCGTGAGTTTTTGGATTTCGAATCAGAAGCAGCAACAAATATAGGAGCTGTGAATACGTTATTTTGGGAGAAGGGAGCATTAGGAGGGACAAACACAGATATCATTGGAATTCTCAGGGCTGTCAGTACGGAAATGAATCCGGAAGATGAAAAAGTCTTGGTTTTAGGCGCCGGAGGATCTGCTAGAGCTGCAATATTTGGGCTAAAGAGTGCTGGTGCGGATGTTTTTATTTGGAATAGAACGAAACGAAAGGCTGAAGAATTAGCTTCCGAGTTTAGTATCGAAGTGATTCAGGATCTGGATGAAATCGATCCAGAAATGTTTTCTTTAGTGATGAATATGACATCAGTTGGATTGAAGGAACCCAAGTCTATCGTTCCAAAAAGTTTTTGGAAACCTTGTCATACGGCTTTTGATGCAGTTTATGATCCACTTGAGACAAAATTTTTATTCGATGCGGAAAAAGCAGGTGCTCAGACCATTACTGGTGACAAGATGTTGGTCTATCAAGCCATAGAACAGTTTCGGATATGGCACGATATTGAGTTAGAACCAGAAATAATGGGGTCAGCTTTCTTTCTCTGATATCCCATTTGACATATTAATCATCACTTATTAACCTTCCCTCCTGCTTCTTCAATAGCCTTTTTTGCACTTTCTGAAGTAGGAATTCCATCAATCTTCACTTTCTTTGTAATCTCTCCATTTCCAAGAATTTTTATGCTTACATCTTTATTTCCAATAAGTTTCTTGATACTTAATGATTCAATATTTACAGTTTCCTCATCAGCATAGTTTGCTTCCAGAGTATCCAGATTGATAGGACGAGTTTCAATTCGATTTGGGTTTCGAAAACCTCTCTGTTTTGGCATCTTTGCCAAAAGTCCAGATTGTCCGCCCTCAAACCCTAGGCGCACACCACCTCCAGCACGACTATTTTGTCCACCGCACCCTCGCCCAGAAAACGTTCCATGTCCTGATCCATTCCCTTGTCCCAATCTTTTTCGAGACTTCTTAGGTTTGTTTGGAGCTAATTCGTGTAATTTCATTATTGAAAAGTATTAAGTATCTAGTATCAAGAAAAGTATAACATTATTGTTTTTTATCAGTGTCCTTGGTTTCTGTTACTTGTTCTTTTTTCCCTTCTGTTTTTTCTGCTATGGTAGTTTTTTTTACATCAGATTTCGTTTCTTTTGTTGTTGTCTTTTGATCTTCTGAGGCGTCTCCTTTTTTATTTTCTCCATCCATCTCCTCTGATTTATCAATTTCTTTCTTTCCTTTCTTTGGTTCCCTTTTTTGCAATTGAGACAATGCATCAAACGTCGCATGAGCCATATTAACAGCATTTCTCGAGCCATGAGATTTAGATAGCATGTTTTTTACTCCTGAAAGTTCTAGAATTTTTCTCACTGCCCCCCCAGCAATCACTCCAGTTCCTTCTGGTGCTGGGAATAACATTACTTTTGTTGCTTTAAACCTACCAACAACATCATGTGGAATAGAGTCTTCAAAAATTGGAACTGTAAATAAATTTTTCTTAGCAGCTGCAACAGCTTTTTGGATGCCAACAACTACCTCAGCCGCTTTTCCAATTCCAAATCCGACACGACCTTTTTTGTCTCCAATTACAACTGACACTTGAAAACGCATTCTTCGTCCTCCTTTTACTACTCGGGTTACTCGTGCAATACGTAAAATAGATTCCTCAAATTCTTTTGGCTCTCTTGCTTTTCCTCTCATTTTTCCTCCACCTCTGCGTGACCGCCCCTCCCTCTTTTGATCTTTAGAAGAGTCAGTTTTTTTATCATTAGATTCCGCTGCAGAAGTATTAGACTTCGCTTTTTCATCTTTCTCCGCAATCGCTGAATTTTCATCTGTCATGATTATATTTATATAATATTACTAATTAAAATTCTAGTCCACTTTTTCTAGCGGCATCAGCAAGAGCTTTCACTCTGCCATGATATTGATATCCATTCCGATCAAAAGAAATAGATTTGATTTTTTTAGTTTCTGCTAATTCAGCAATATCTTTTCCTACTTCTGCAGCACCACTGATTCCAGTTTTTCCTTTTAGGCTAGATGTACCACAAACAACTTTTCCAGTTTTATCATCTATTATTTGTGCATATATTGCTTTTTGTGATTTAAAAACAATCAATCTTGGTTTATTTCCAAGTTTTGCTGTAGCATGCGTTCTTCTTGACCGCATTCGTCGCTGATTCATTTTTACCTTAGAGTTCATTGTAACAATAATTAGTTTTTTTACGCCATTGAAAATTTGATCCACAGCATGAAAGTCATTACTTTTTAGCTGATTTACCAGCTTTTCGAGCAATGTGTTCGTCACTATATTTAATTCCTTTTCCCTTATATGGTTCGGGTTTTCTATATTCTCTTATATCAGCTGCAGTTTGACCGACTAGCTGTTTATCAATCCCTGACAAAGTAAAAACGTTATTATTTTTCTCAGCAAATTTGACTTCAATTCCTTCTGGGATATTGAAATGTATGGGATGAGAATATCCCAGTTGCATTTCTAGTACTTTTCCTTTTAGAGCAGCACGATATCCAACTCCTTTAATTTCAAGAGTTTTAGAATATCCATCTGTTACCCCTGTAATCATATTTTGTGCCAAACTTCTGTACAGACCATGTCTAGATCGTGATGTTTTTGAATCACTTTTACGAGTTACTTCCAATGTCTCCCCCTCAATATCAATGGATACATACTTAGACTCAATAGTTTGAGTAAGAGTTCCTTTGGGACCTTTTATGGTAATCACCTCTCCAGTAGTAGAAATCTCCACACCAGAGGGAACGTTTATCGGTTTTTTTCCTATTCGTGACATTATTATTTAATTTAAAATTCAAAGATTAAAATCGGAACAAGCCTTTACTTAACTGACTTCGCATAGAAACTCTCCACCTACATTTTTGGAGCGAGCTTCATACCCAGTCATAATTCCTTTTGGAGTGGAAACAATCGATATCCCAAAACCATTCAATGTTTTTCGAATATCATTAGATTTTATATAAATTCTCTGCCCTGGTTTTGAAATCCTCTTAAGAGATAATCTTTTTTCAGGAAGCTCCAATACGAGCAAAGAAAATTTCCCAGATTCATCCTTTTTCACCGTTTTCAAAAATTCATTCTTTTTCATCACTTTAGCAATTTGTTCTTTCTCTTTTGAATATGGCAGCACTACCTCAGATTGTCTAGCCATCTGAGCATTTCGAATTCGAGTAAGGAAATCAGCAATAGGATCAGTCATAGTGATGTAAAATTTAAATTGAAGAATTTATGATTAAAATAAACGATAACTACCAAGATGATCTTTTTACTCCCGGAATTTGACCTTTTTCGGCTAATTCACGGAAACAACATCGACAGACACCAAAATCCCGCATATATGCTCTCGGACGAGCACAAAGTGTGCATCGATTATAAGCTCGAGTAGAAAGTTTTATTTTTCTATTATCTGCTTTTGCGGAAAGATGGCGAGCCATAAACTTCCTAGATTTAATAGTGATTGCTTTTCGGGCCATATTTAAGAAAAATTATTTTTGTAGTAATTAAAATTTATTGTTGTCGGAAAGGAAAATTAAAAAATTCCAGCATTTTTAAAGTATGATTCGGATCCTGAGTGTTTGTTACGATAGTTGTTTGAAGTCCAAAAGGGACACTTATTTCATCTCCTAGTTCAACTTCGGGAAAAACATTGTGTTCGACAAATCCTATAGAGAAATTACCATCTTTATCAAAGGACTTTCTAGATATTCCTCGGAAGTCTCGAACTCGTGGAAATGCAATATTAATAGTTTTATCTAAAAAATCATAAGCAGCACCTCCACGAAGAGTTACTACTAACCCAACCGGCATTCCCTCCCTTAGTTTAAAGTTTGAAACAGACATACGAGCTGTTCTCTTAGAGGGTTTTTGACCAGCAATTTTAGAAACTGCATCTTCCAATAGCGGTTGCATTTTTTTTCCGTGCCTCAAGAGATAGGAGCCCATTCCAACATTAACTACAATTTTTTCAATCTTAGGAACCTGCATAACATTCCCTAACCCTAAGTCTTGTTGTAACTTTGGAATTCCTTCTTTATGATAGTAAGCTAGTAATCGAGATTTCATAAATTATTTTTTAGTAGATTAAAATTTAACGTTAGGCTTTTACGACAGTCTTCGCTTTTTTTGGTGATACCACCTCCTTTCCGGATTTCTTAGAAATCCTTTTCTTTGCACCGGTTTTGCTGATTTTATATCCCATTCGTGATGATTTTTTTGTTTCAGGATCGACAATAGCAACGTTTGAAATATGGATCGGAGCAAAAAACTCAACGCGTTGTCCAGGTGAACGATCTCTTCCTTTTACATGTCTAATGCATTTATTTACCCCCTCCACGACCACTCGATCTTTTGATTTTGAAAACCTAGTAAGCACCCCGGTTTTACCCCGATCTTTTCCGCTGATAACTACGACCTGGTCGCCTATTAAAAATTTCATGATTTCTAAGTAAAAAGCCGGCATATTGTATGAGCGAAGTTGCTCTTGTCAAGGAAACTTGAAGGATAATTTCAAAAATACGGAAACAACAATCACGAATCGATATAATAAGGGTTCTGGGAAAAAATAAAATACCCAGGTTTGATAGGATTTTTGCTTCGTATTCGAGGAAGGAAAGTTGAGTCATATTGGTAATATGTCGAAACTTTGCTGACGACCTGTCCGCCGAAGCTTATTTCATACTGGACGTATAGCGAAGGAGGAAGAAGACGAACCAAAAGACATCAAAATGGGTAGGTTATTTTTTTGTTGAACCCTTAATGCTAGGAGGGGAAGAGTCCTTCAAGCCATAAATTGAGGTATCTAAAATATGTGCAAAGTTAGCATTGAAGCCCTGTCCTGTGGCATTATCGGTCTGGTGGTATCCCATAATAAGAAAACAAAAATTCAGCAACTCGTCGAAAAGTAAGTGCTGCAGTTTCAGATCCCCATTGTGAATATCTTGGATAATCATATTTCACGAGCACTACAAATTGAGGATTTTTTATCGGACCAAATCCTGCAAAACTTGTAATAGTGGTTCCTTCTCCGACAAGGGCTTTGCCATTTTTATACGTCTGAGAAGTTCCGGTTTTTCCCATCACAGTATATCCAAAAAGTCGAGCTCCACGAGCTACACCATTGTCTACTGAATTAAGAAGCATGGATTTTATTACCTGATAGGTTTCATCGGATATAACTCGCTGGATAATCTTTGGAGATTGTACTTCTATTTTTCCATCCGGATGACGAATTTCCTTAACAATCATCGGCTTAGTTAGGTACCCACCATTTGCTAAAGTAGAAAATGCTATCGCCATTTGAAGGGGGGTAGAAGTCACCCCTTGACCAAAACCAGTAGTGATTAATTCAGATTCTGCCCAATTAGTCCAATGATCAACCTTTCCATCTTCTTCTCCTTCTAAATCGATATCAGTGTATTGTCCAAATCCGAAATTTTGAAGGTATTCATAAAACACTTGCCTTCCCATTTTTTTCGTAATAAAAGCAATTCCGGTATTAAGAGATCGATTAATTACTTCAATCATGCTAGTTTTTCCAGCATAGATTTGATCAGCATTTCGGATTTTAAATTCATCAACGCTCACAGGACCATCATCATCATAAGTGGTCTGGGGGGTGACTTCATCTGCATTTAATGCTGATGCCATTGTGACAGCCTTCATAACTGATCCGGGTTCATAGATATCAGATATAATTCTATTTCGAAATACTAATGGTCCCCAATCATTAAAATATCGATAATAACGACCTTCATCAATGATTGTAGGGATTCTATGGTTATAGTTTTCGTCCTCACGATCAGCCTCTGCTTGTTCTGGTGTAATCTCATAACGAAGAAACGATTTCCCATACTCATTTGGATCAAATGAAGGAGAATTTACCATCGATAATATTTCTCCTGTTTTCGGATTAAGAACAATTATTTGCCCAGAATCTGCATCGTACCTTTTGATATCTTCTTCCATGATTTTTTCTACTGCATCTTGGATCACTCGATCTATGGTAAGGACTATATCACTTCCATCTCGTGCATGAGATATTCCGAGACTATCACTCAGGATCCGTTGTCCACGAATATTTGTAGCACCAAAAATATAGCCTTCTTTTCCTTTGAGAATATGATTGAAATACCCCTCAATTCCATATTGTCCATTTCCATCTGAATCCACAAATCCCAAAACTTGTGACGCAAGGTTTTTTTCAGGATAATATCTCCAGTGTTCATCCACTAATTGAATTCCTCTGAGAATATCTTTGTTCTCTGGATTTGATTTTAATTCAAGAATCATTTTTGTCACTTCTGGAACAATTTTTCGAGTTATTTCCACATACCTTTTTGGACGACGAGATATCCACGATTCAATTTTTTCAGAGTCAATATTTAGTAGTGGAGAGAGCATCTTTGCGGTATGTTCTACAGAAACAATCTGTGTGGGATCTGCTAAAATAGTATCACCCTCTATCCATACCCCTGTAAGACCAGCATTATTAATAGAAATAATTCGTTCTTGGGACAAGCCGGATGTCAAAATAACCCGTCGTCGTTCGATTTGATTAAAAATACGCGTTAATTCTTTTTCATAAGCTTTAACCGCTACCTGTTCTGTTGTTGTCCATGTACTGGGATCTGTTTCAATTTCACAACCTTCAATCGTTTCACAATGACTATGAATGAGAAGGGGAGCCAATAATGATGCAGCTACTTCAGGATTATTTTTTTTCTGTTGATCCAGCGGGAGATTGGGGTTATATTTTGGATAATTTAATACAAGGGGATCCACAAATAACATTTTAAGTGTATTGTTGGTGGCAATAGGAGTCGTTTCTTCTGTTAGATAGTTTTTTCTTACTAAAATCTTTCCGCGTCTGGCTGGCAAGATGGATCTTTTTTCATGCTGAGCTTTTGCTTCGGCAAAATAGATTTCATAATCCAATATTTGTATATCAAAAAGTCTCACTCCAATTATCACAAAAAGCAGAACAAAGCTCCATTTAAGAAATCGAATTCGTTTGTCTTCGTTTGCCATTTATTCTACATTAAGTATACGAAATTTGTGTATTTTAGAAACTAAAAAATATCAAATCATGAAGGAGCAAAAAATAATTATTCAGCCAATGGAGTCAGACATTCGAATAGAAATTATTTGCGCAAAAAGATTTCCAGAATTTTCACGAACAAAATGGAGCCGTGATGGTGTGTTTATAAATGAAAAAGAAGAAAAACCTGGAAAAACAAAGGGAAAAGTAGGAGAGGAATGGTTAATCAGATGCAATAAAGTCTTATCAAATACTGCATTGCAAATACTTGTGCCATGGGATTATTCTTTAAAAATATTGAAAACATCAAAATCCTGGGTGGCAATTGAAAAGCCTGTTGGAGTTTCGGTGCATAATTCTACGTCAGAAAAAACTGATAAAACTATAGTAAATGCTCTGATTCATGAATTTGGAAAGGGTTTATCAGATGACAATGAACGCCCCGGAATCGTACATCGGCTAGATAAGACTACATCAGGGGTTCTCCTGGTAGCCAAAACAAATCTAACACATCGATACTTTCAAGATCATTGGAAAACAGTAGAAAAAACTTATTATGCAATTGTAGAAGGCGCTCCTCCAAAAAAGGGGAAAATCGAAGCAGGTATTTTACGGGATTTTAGAGATAGAAAACGCATGACGGTTTCAAATGCTGAAAACGCGAAAGATTCAATTACATATTTTGAAACTATCGAAACAAATGATTCTATTAGACAGTATGAAAGATTATCGTTGCTAAAAATAACAATCCCAACCGGCAGAACTCATCAAATACGAGTACACCTCAGCTCCATCGGTTTTCCGGTTTTGGGAGACTTAAAATACGGAGGAAGCAAGGCAAATAGAATTTATTTGCATGCAGAGCGACTTCGATTTTCTGATCCGGATAAATCAGATAATTATACAGTGATAGGATCGCCATTACCAGATAAATTCTTGAGTCGTTTCCATGTAGATGGTTTTGTAGGAAGCTGAACAGACACCGTCGTTCCTTTGTCCTTTTTTGATTGAATTTCAATTTCTCCTTCCAGAGCATCTACAATTTTTTTACACATATGGAGCCCCATTCCTAAACCGCGTTCTCCATTAGTTCCTCGCGTAGTCTTTGCTTTTTTTTTATTAAAGGCACTTTTTATTTCTTTTTTTGTCATACCCCGTCCACTATCTTTGGTCTCAATTATTATATATTTTTTTTTCTTATCTTGGGAAATAGAGATAGACATTTTTCCATCTACCGGGGTAAATTTTATTGCATTTGCTGCAATATTATCAATGAGAAAGAAAAGGAGGATGGGATCGGAAATTATATCAAAACTTTCAGGAGAGGAGATAGATAATTCTATATTCTTTTCAGTTCGAAGAGATTTGGATTGTTCTAGTGCATCATTGAGGATGTTTAACCCATTTGCGGCTTTTAAGTTTGAAATTTTGCTAAACTGGGGAGTTATTCCTCCTTTAAATCTACTTGCATTCAATAGTGTTCCTATAGTGATATTGAGAGAACCCATCTGAATAAGTGCTGAATTACAAAGACTTAATCGACCTTTTTTTGAAGGATCATCTGTGAGTTCTTGTCGATAGAGATCAAGTGTTCCTGCTATCGTTGTAATCGGATTTCTTAGGTCATGAGCTACTAATCCTACAAAATCACTCATGTCAACACACGTGGTTTCTGCTATTTCCTTGCTTCGAACGGCTTCGTCTCTCGTATTTTCAGCTTCACGACTTCTTGCCTCTAATAGCCCAATTAATATTTCTTTATCAGATACTGTTTCTTGGAGCATAGAAAATGCCATTTTGAGTTGTTCATTTGTCATGCCTGATTCTTCTTCCCGAGCTTGAATAAATCGTTGCTGGCTTTTAATAGTAGCTTCATGGTCATCTAGTATTCTTTCATTGGTTTTTAGTTTCGTCTCATTCATTTGCAGTCTTTTAGCCGTTAATCCAGACTCCGTTTCTTGATTACGAATTATTTCACCTTGCGTTTTAATTAGATTTTCATGATTACCTAACATCATTTCCTGAGTCTTTAATTTTTTTTCTTTTTTCACTATTTTTTTTGACTTAATTGTCGCCATTCTCATGGCCCCAGAAACCCCCCTTTTGATAATTAACGAAGTAATCCCAATAATCAATAAGGCCGTAGAATCTAAAGGCACTGAAGTTCCAGGGAGTGTTAAATGATGCGTACTGGTTTCATATTCAGGAATTGTATACGTTTTATAAAGTTCAAATCCCCCAGAAAATAAGCCATAAATCACAGAAAATACAGAAAGCCATTTTAAATGTTTTTCACTGCTTTTAAGGGTCGGGATATTCTCTTTTACTGATGTTTGAGAATTTAGATAGGGGACTCTGGGCCATTGTGGAATATTCATTGATAAAATTAATTTACACAACCTCTTTTCATTTTTTTACACAAAGCTTTTAGGGGGATAAGACCAGGGCTGTTCAATGCTAGGAAGTAATAATTATAAAAGCCTCTTTTTCCGGCACCTCATCAGTCTTCGCTCTATGAGCTTCGACCGACAGGCGAGGTTGAGCGAGGTACGAGCGAAACCTCGGGAAAAGTGCCATTGATGCCGAAGATTACACTTGATTTGCAGTTCTTTCTTTTAGAGGCATCTATTGCACAAAGTTAGCGTTGAACAGCCCTGGGGATAAGACTCCTAAAAAAACTCAGAAAGATTACTGATGGTATAGTTCCTAAATTTTTTGTGTATGTTATCAAAACATGCTCGGCTTATATTCCGTATATCTCAAAAGTCAAATATATTTTTCTTGTAATCCTTATTGCCTTAGGAATGGGAAAAGATGTAAAGGTTGTGCAAAATATTGTCCCATTATTTACCAGCTTCAACAATCAATTTTACTCCTTCGGCTCGAGTTAATTCATGATGTGGTCGAAATGTTCCATCCGGAAAACCTCGTACAATTCCTCTGCGTTGTGCTTCGTTTACCCATGGGAGTTCCCATCCTGTGCTATCGAAAAATATTGGAGTTTGTATTGTATTAGGTGGTCTGTACTTATTTGCAGCCAGCAGTATTTTTACAGCTTCCGCACGAGTGAGGCTTTGATATGGTCGAAATGTTCCATCTGGATATCCTTTGATAACATTTTTTTGTACGAGAAAATTAACCGCATCAAAAAAATTGGTATCTGCAATGTCAGGGAAAGTAATCCCCGAGATTGGTGGTTGAAAATCTTTTCCCCAGAGATGTTCCACTAGCATTTTTACAAAAGTACCTCGGTCAATTGGACGATTTGGATGCAACTTTCCATTTGATTCGGGTATTAATATTTGAGCATTTACTAATTTTATCAAATATTGATTAGCCCAATGATTGGCATCAAAATCTCGAAAGAATGTTCGATCAGAAGGAAGTGGGGTATCTCTATTTCCTTTTTTTACACTGACACATCGAAATAGAGTACAAAATTCAACCTGGTTCCCCACACCAAATTCGTTTCCCAATATTTCAGGGAATTCAACAAATAACTTCCTTTGTGCTTCGGAGAAGGGGGCAATTTGAAGGTAAGTTTCCGGTTTTACCCGATCAAAAAAATTAAAATGTCTCCATGTATTCTCTGCTGGTGCATAATAAAAAGGGATTCCTTTTACAAATTTTGCATTTGTTTCTGGAGGAGAAATAATAGGCGAATTAAGCTTGAAGATTTCTTTTTCAAGTATTTCAGGGGGAACTTCGTTTAGGGTTTCATTTAATTGAGTTCGTGTAGTATTTTCATCAAAAAAGAAGGTTTTGATCCCAAAAGTTCTTCCAATAGCTAACAGGGCATCTAGTGTATTATCTTGGCTGAAATCTTGAGTATTAAGTAGTACGGCAATTTTTCTAGCAGCCCAGATTCTAGATAAAAAATCTGGGGGACTATGGACATGAGAAGCGGTAGGAGTACGCCCAATAAATACGGGATCCAAAAGACTCGAAAAAGAATCAATTTTAGCTGGAAGTATGTCTTGCTCGTTTTCTTGTATCGAATGTAAATTATTGCTTAAGAATTCCCCTTTGAGATAGTTCCATTTATTTAAAATTTCTTCAGATTCAACTAATTGCCAAGGAGTTCGAAATAATTTTTGATAAAATCCACCAGATTTAGTAGCTATAATTTCAGGTATTTTTCGTTGATGCAGAGATATGTCTAAAGCAATAAGAGAATAAGGCATATCCTCAAATATCTTTAATTCAGGTTCTGATTCAAAATCGCTTATCAAAAAAGTAATTCTTTTTTCTTTAGGAGATGACCATCCATCTTTGATTGCACTTAATGCATTCTTAATATCGGATTTTCCTTTTGGGGTTATGCTGCGTAAAAAATCAGCTGTATCCTTTCGGAATTCTAGAGAATTTTTCTCAAAGTTTTCAATAAAAAACAACACATCGTTATTAAACAGAGCAATCCTTATTTTTTGATCGACTGGAAAATGCTCTAATAAAAAATTAATATATTTCTCCATTCTGTCCCAAGGTGGACCATAGACTGATCCCGATATATCAACCAAAAAAGTGATTTCCTCCACATTTTTTTTGGGTAATGATGTCGGAAAATGTGCAAAATAATTATTTTCGTAAATTGATCCGGACAATACAGGATTATCTTCTGATGTCCAAAATATCTTTGTATCAAAAGTTGGAGTGCGATCCACTTGTCCAACTAAATAGGTAATTCGATTATTAGTTTTATCGATATAACCTGGATTGCCCAGAGTAGAAAAAAAATGAGAAATGGTGTTTACTGACTCAATATTAACGGATAATTCAGTAATTCCAGATAAAATCTCATCAGGTGGTAATATTGATAGATAATAAAAACTGTCCATTTTTTGAGGAATGGCAGTGAAAGAAGTTTTTACATGGATTTTTTCTTCAGCAGAAATTGTGATAGGAGAACTCACCATTAGCTTGTTTTTTCCTCCATTTGCTAATTTAAAGAAACGATAATCTTTAAAAATCTTAGCTTTTTCAAACAATAATTCGAGCATCGATTTATTTTCTAGTATTTCATAATTTTCTCCACGAGCATCTACAAAAAATTCAATATTACTTGCATCGGAAGGAAGTGATTCAAATACTTGAAATGACTGAGCTTCGGACGATCTATTACTTATAGTCTCCAATATAGTGAGATGTGTTTGTGTCTCAGAAGTGTCTACTGTGATTTTTTTTTCTACTCTTATCAATGAATCTTCCGCAAAAAAAGCATGTGTAGTAGGAAATAATCCACAAAAAATGAGAAAAGAAAATAGATACATACGACTCATGAACAAAAAATATACCAAAAAGAGGGAAAAGCAAAAAAAATACAAAAAAATTTGACTTTAGAATTTTACTTTGGAATAATGTGATTAAATTTTTTATACACAAATAATTTTTTTATACAAAAATGAAAAAAACAATTGCTATCGTTCTCGGTTCGTTCTTTTTGGTTGGAAATGTACTGGCGCAGGGGGCTCCTGCAGGTATGAATGTGAAATTGGAAGTAGTGAATGTAGCACAAAATAATCAAAATGCCGAGAGTGTTGGGGCCCGCCCAGGGGATGTGCTAAGGTATGAATTGACGCTGAATTCAGAAACTCGTAATGCTTCAGGAGTAATACCAAAAATTGATGTTTCTCAATTAGTTCAGGCTGCAGACATTATTGATGCAGGGATGGGAACCGTATCTGGTGACAAACAATTAGAATATCCAGCTCTTTCTCAAGCGGCACCATATCGGAGAACTTATAGTGTATTTGCTCGAGTTAGACCAGATTGTGGGAGTTTAGGTACAATGTCAGTGAAGTCCCTAGGAAAAACTTCATCTGTGCAGATGACCTGCGACTTGGCAAATTCAGGTCCGGGAATGGAAATGCTTTTGATTTTAATGCTTTTGTCTGTCGGGATTTTGGTGATCTCGTTTCGAGCTTATCGGACGGATTAAAGTGGAAGTAGGCGAACTTTTCTCTTTGCTTTCTGTTGAGGTTTTTGCGTACTACTTAATTGTGCCTGATCATCAGATATTGTCGGAGGAAATTCTCCATTTGTATTAAATATTGGAAGCTCTTTTTCTCCTATTACAGATAGTGCCGCAGATCGAGCTTCTTCTCGAGTTTGAAATGGTTGTCGGCCCGGATTTGTAAAAAGTAATTTCTCTCCTGTTGGAGTTGCCAAGTAAGAATAATGACTTCCATAACCTGTGTGTGCAACAATAATGAATGAGTTACCTGCGTCATGAAATTCTGTTGAAGTTTTTACATTTATTGTGTGGACTTCAGGTTCTCGATCTAGTGTGTTCATTTTTAAGAACAATAGCCTAACGGCGAAAGATTGAAATCTAAGATTTCAGCAATGCTAATCTATTAGTACAACTCCTTAGTAGTTGCAATACTGCTGCATTTACAGGGTTTACGAAGAAGATTGAAATTCCGATATACTAAAAATTAATTATTACTAACTTTATATGTAATTAAGTAGGTATTGTCAAGTTGATTTTCATCTTTTTTCAAATATGCTCCTCGACATGTCATTTGAATTTTTTGAGTACACTGATGTCGAAAAAGTGAAGTGGGATGATTTTGTGATCAATCATTTTTATGGTTCTGTGCACCAAGTTTCAGATTGGAAAAATTTTCAAGAAAAAATCCCTGGTCGTGGAGAAGTTCTAGGGTTTGGGATCCGAGACAAGGTGTCCCAAAAAATCTGTGCCACTACTTTTGTTGTTCGCATGGAAACTGGAATTGCTGGAAAGTTCTGGTACTACTCAGCTCGGGGTCCGGTATTTGATCCAGTAGGGGATTTGGAGGCTGGGAGGGATTTGATCTGCCAAGTTTCAAAGCGATTAAAAGATAATGGCGCAATTTTTTGGCGTATTGATCCATACTTTTCCGAAGCTAACTACTCTCCCTTTACGAAAGGAAGACACGAACCAGAAGAGTGCATTGATTTAAAAGTGGATAAGACAGAGCCTGATATCAAACATACTAGGAGAGGGGCATGTCCTCCAAAGATCGTAGAGAGAAGGGGGATTTCTGGCACAAACATAAATTTACTTCCCTTCCGAATAAACACGGCCACCCAAAACTACCAACCCACCAACACCCTTGAAATTAATTTGCAACAAACAAACGAAGAAATTTTAGCAGGGATGAAACGCAAAGGTCGGTACAATATTAATCTAGCAAAGAAAAAAGGCGTACAGATTCAAACAATAAAAGGATCTGAGATCACAGAAGAAGCTCTAAATGACTTTTGGGAATTGAATAATGAAACTACCGCTCGCGATGCATTTGCTAGTCATGGAAAAGATTACTACGCAAATTTTTGCAAATATATTTCTGATTATGTAACTCTTTTTTTGGCAAAAACAGAAGATGGTACTCCTATTGCCACCGCTATAAATACCCACTGCGGAAAAAAAGCTATCTACTATTTCGGAGCATCTACCTCAAATCCCGAATACAGAAACCTCATGGCACCATATTTGCTCCAATGGGAGATGATGCAATATGCTCGAAAAAAAGGATGTACATCATATGATTTTCTCGGAATTGCTCCGAAAAACGAACCAAAGCATCCATATGCAGGAATATCAGAATTTAAGTGGAAATTTGGAGGAAATCGCCGAGTGTATGCCGGAGGAAAAGAGATCGTGTTTCGACCAGGATGGTATGGGCTTTATAGAGGGGTTAAAAAAATTAAAAATTAAAAACGGAAGAAGCTATTGGAGGTCAATCAAAAAAAGATTTCATAGCAAAGGTATCCATTGCATACAAAGAGTCTCGTGAAACAAATTTTTGGATTAGAATCTTAAGGGATAGTGATTTTATTTCACAAGAAAAATCAAAATATTTACTGAGGAATAAAAATCAAATAAACTAGCCAATTTCATCTCAATCTTCATGTCATCTTTGAAAGATTTTCACGCAAAAAATACTCGGAGTGGGATTGGCCACGCCTCCCATTTTTCACGCAAAACATCTTCCAAATCTAACATAAATCTTGAGCGAACTTAGCCTATTTAATTTTTATCCCTTAATGAGTGTATAGAAATTCAGAAAATTCTTGCTACAATAATTATTTCTTCAAAAAAAGTGTAATTTTTAATTTTTAATCTTTAATTAAGTCATGAACACACTCTTTGATTCAACCAACGCAAAAGAAAGTACCCCTAAGCCACTCAAAGGAATACTGTTTGGTGACGGAGGAAGTCGTGGAAACCCGGGAAAAGCAGGAGCTGGGGCCGTACTTTACGATGACAAAAAAAAGGAAATCGCACGAATGGGAACATTTTGTGGGATCGCTACCAACAATGTAGCCGAGTATACCAGTTTGCTAACCGGAATGAAATTGGCTCTAGATCATAATATTACCGATCTGGAAGTTCGGATGGATTCAAAACTTGCTGTGGAACAAATGAAAGGAAGGTGGAAAGTTAAACATCCGGGATTGAAGCCTCTTTTTGAACGGGCAAAGGTACTAGAAGAAAAATTTCAAAAGATCACATTTAAACATATCCCACGAGAAAAGAATAAGGTAGCAGATAAAATTGCAAATGAAGTGATGGATAGGAATTAATGGATCTAGAAAAAAATAACCTACCGATTTTGATGTCTTTTTGTTCGTGTTCTTCCTCCTTCGCTATACGTCCAGTATGAAATAAGGGCTTGGGAAAAAATAAGTTTTTCGCATAGATTTGCATCAGATAGATTTATAAAAAATCGAAAGATATCGGGATATGTTGAGACTTTTTTAGAAATTTAGATGATGTGAAGCTATGATGAAATTGGATATTAATTTTAATAATAACCGAAATGACCAAAAAAACTACCAGAAAATCCCCCAGTGAAATTGTACCAGAAGAAAACGAAGTAATTTTTTTTGTAAGCAATGAACGTGGAACATGCGCAACCAAAGATGGCTCAGTATCGATTCCCATGAGGATTATTAAAATAAAGGGAAAAGATCAAACATGGTCTCTCCATGAAGGAAAAAAACCAGATGGCTTTTGGGATGCGATGGATGAGCTTCGTGTTGTAATTGAAGATGATGATGGTATTCAAGACGAAGTGCCTTTACTCCCCTTTCTCACTACCAGACTCTTGAAGTATTTGAAAAGTAGCACGAATGAGAAATCCAATCTGGATAGTTGTTATTTCGCCCATCATTTATTTGGGATAAAGGATTTTAATAATTCTTATGAAAATGACGACTGGCATACGCATTTAGTAATGGTAGACAATACACCTCAACCAGGAGTCCTAATTTTATTATTAAAATCGAAGAAAGAAACAATTGATGGGCATCCAACTTGTTCTGGACAGGTTTCACATGTTGCTATGTGTTTGGGGAATGATTTATATCTTTCAAAAGGAGGATTATCAGGGGAATTATTTGTAACAACACTCGATCACTTAAAGAAATTATATGATGGAAGTGTTGTCATTCAATGTATAAACAAGAAGCTTTCGGAGCAGGTAAAAACGCTCTATGAAAAACATAAAGACGATGCTGATAAATTATATGCTGAATTAAAAGCTCTAGGAGACTCCTAATTCGCACATTCAAATTCTAGATCAAAATGCTATAATAATTCTTTTTCCAATCACAATCTAATGACACAAAATTATAAAAGAGATCATTCTGGTTTCTATCCACCACCAAAATCAAAGAAGAGCGTCATTCGTGTCAGTCTCTCTCTGGTCAAATTTCAACAAATAAATGAAGATGCTGAAAGATGGAATAAACTTCCCAAAAAATTTCAGGAATTTGTGAACAAGGGAAAACACATTGGGCTTTCGAAGGAGGAATTGGCTAAAATTTTAATCAGGATGCGTGATGAAGAGGAAGAAGATGAATTTTAATGCAAATGAATGAGAATATGCAAATTCGGCAAACAGTCTCTGATCTAATGAAGGATAAGGGAATTACAAAAGTGAAGTTGGGAGCGATTTTGGGAGATGGTAGAGATGAATCTAATCAGCAAAAATTTACTCGTGCAAGTAGGTTTTTGAGTTATTACAGTTGTAATGGTTTTGAGGTTGAGAGAGTTTTTTGAGGTGGATTTGGAGGATTTGCTATGAGAAATTCAAATGAATAATAACTTACAAGTTTAGTTGGGTGAAAGTTCTCCCTCCTTGTATAGTCGCAATCTATTTCAGGGAAATCCTCAATTCAAAAACCAGAAAGTACATCTTTCATTGTCATGCATTCAAAACTTTTTCAACTTCTTGACGAACTAAATCATCAGCTCCTATTAATTCATTTTCAGGAAGTCTTTTTAGGAATTCAATTGTGTCTGGAGTGTTATATCTTCCTAAAACTCTGATGACTTGCTGAGCTCTAAAATGAAATTTTCCATCTAGTTCATTTTCTATAGATTGAGAAATGATAGCTTTCAATAATGGAATAAATCTAGAATTAGGTGACTTTTCAGTCAAGTACATGTGTAGCAATGCCTGAGATCTCTCCCCCCCTCCCATTTGTAGAGCAAATTCTAATATTTCATCAGGGATTGTATAACTATTAAGTGTTAATAAACTATTTGCAATTTTTAAAGCTTCTAAAAGCAAAAGACACCCAATTTTAAGATTGCCTTTAAGAAATATTAAAGCCTCTTCTTTGTGCTCGTTGAGATAAATATCATCACCATTACAAGCTCTGGTTACATCAAGTCGTTCCCAACTTACATGATCAACACTCACTTTTGGAAAACTATCTCTATTGAAATCAGGTAATGCATCTTTCATGGTTTTCAATTTAAATTATGTAAAGAATTTATAAATATTTTCAGTTTTTTTCTTATATTTTTATCTTTTGAATATATTTCTCGAAGAGTTTCTTCTATTCTTGTTATCTTACCACTAATATTTCTTGGTGTTGCCTCATGAGGCAGTGTTAATAACACCCTAACGTCATGATCTTCTAATGCTTTTATCATCTCTCTTTCTGGCATTTCTAAAAAATGTCTGTACGCATTCATGTTCATTTTACCTCTTAACTCTAATGTAGCTCTAGTTGTTGTCATTGTGCCTTCAAACTCTTCATTTGAATATCCCATTTCTCTCATAGACTCCCAACCTGCATCTATTGCCCCCATCTTCCCATATTTCTCCGTATTCTGTCCCATCTCCTGATACATTCGAAAATATTCCTTTAACCCATGTCTCGCCACATAACTCTTCACAAACGCTTGTCCATATTCATAATTTAAAATTTTCAATAGCATCTCTAATTGCATTAAGCACAAAGTTATCTCCCTTGATTAAATTATGTGTTAATAGTGCTTGCAAGTATGTATCCGTCGTTGGGACACTTTTATAGTTTCCTAGTGCAGTAATCGCATTATATAGTTTGGAAGAGGGCTCCTCGATAGAGCTGTAGTTTTGAAGATAATAATCAATAATTTCTTTTATAGTTTGAATATGAATTTGTGGAGGATTATCAACTATGCTTAGGTATAACAGAGCTTCTTTCCTTTCCCAACCTCCTCTCAATGCATAGGTCAACACATCATCTGGAATAATGTCCTCCAGACAAATTGAAATTGAAATTGTAGTTCCTAAAAGAGCGTTTCCAATTTTCCTATTTCCTTTTACTAAAGATTTAGCTTCATTGAGGTGATCAAACAAATAATGATCATCACTTTCTGCTCTAAATGGATGAAATCCAGATTTTTCCCATCCTGTAGGATCAATATTCACATCAGGATAATCTTTAAGGTCGAAGCCAGGTAAACTTTCTGCCATTTTTAATAATTTTATTCTTTAAGGAGTTTGTGAAATGTATTAATTAAGGTTCTTACTTTTGAGTTCATTTCCGGGACATTAGAATATTTTTTTTGGAGTCTTTCTTTGAACATAAATATTTTGCGTTTAGCTGCACCAACAGTAGCATTTTGTGGCAGAGTTAATGCGATTTTATAATTTTGTCCTTCTAGTGTTCTTAGCATTTCATCTTCTGATTTCTCTAAAAGATATTCACATAATCTTATATTTTGTTTTCCTTTTAATTTCGTAGTATTTCCAACAATTCTTAGCATGTCTTTTGAGTCTTCTCTTGAATACCCCAACTCTCTCATAGATTTCCTAGCTGAATCCATAGCCCCCATCTCCCCATATTTCTCCGGATTCTTCCCCATCTCCTGATACATTCGAAAATATTCCTTTAACCCATGTCTCGCCACAAAACTTTTCACAAACGCTTGTCCATATTCATAATTCCATTCGCCGAATTTGTCAACCTTTTCTCGTTGAGAAATTGCTTCTTCAAGCGACATTCCATTGGAAACATCTTCACCAATACCACTCTCATCTCGAAACTCCTGTGCATAGCTCTGATAATCTAATCCTTCTTTTTGTGCTCGAAGCAGTTCTGGCATGATATTGGCAAATCCTTCTGTCATCCACAGATTTTCTACCTTTCCGAGTTTGTCAGCTAGATAGAATTCCATCATTTGATGAGTTCTTTCATGAGCCACCGTTTCAACTACCTTTTCTGATTCTCCTGCACTTAGTTCAGCCGTGTCCAAGAAAGCCATATCTCCACTAGCCTTATGCTCCATATTCCCAAGACCTTCCGCAAAAACAACTTTTGGGTTATTTATAGAATTTACAGGTTTCATATCTGGAAAATGTTCATGGAAAAGCTTTTGGAATTCTGCCTCTGTTTGTTCTATTTCAGGTTTTAATGATTCAATTATTTGAGCTTGAGATTTGGGATAGTACAGAGACACAGGCATGTCAGATTGCGAAGCAAGTTTTGTAAGTTGCATTGATTTTTGCTTTTTCAATACTTCGGTTACTTGTTCTGGGAGTCTTTCTTTCCAGTTTTCTGTCTGTGTATTCCATATTTCATCTGATAATTGTTCTGGTCCTTTTGGCAAATTCTCATTGCCTCTATTCGTCAGTCTCGAAACATTCGCAGTATTTATCACTGCAGTAGTGGCTCTGTTTAAATTGGACGGAGTTTTTGGTGCGGTTGTAACCGCTTTGAATGGTGTATTCGCTGTTTGAGGAATATCTTTAATTGTACTCGCTGTAGTTGATTTAGAAACCTGCCCAACTTTTGTCTTATCAATCGCTTTTCCAAGTTTCTGTCCAATCTGACTGGCTTTGAGTGCTTGTGCTCCAGTCACAGTTCTTACTGCCATTGCCAATGCCGCACCACCTCTTCCTGCTGCTGGAGAGTTTTTCCAGGCTGATTTCGTATCCTCTGCTAATGTACTTCCAAACTCTGCAATAGCTTTCCCAGCTCTTTTTGTTGAATCAATTGGACTCATCGTCACCTTTCCAGCTTTTACCATTAATTCCCATGGATGAAGCATTTCTTTTCCGACAGCCTTCCCCAATCTTCCAATTCCTTTCACGCCTTCTTCACTTGCAATAAGAACATCGGCTCCCAGAGACATGGTAGCATTGGTCAGTTCTCTCCCCATAGATTTTAGACCGGAATCGTTTTTGACATCATCTGGCGGTTTTAAATATCTTCCGGAAACTACTTCCGATAAATCAGAAACCAGATATTTTCCAACAGTGGTTTCGTTGAGTGCGTTTAGTTTTTGTGCGTATCTTGCATCGGCAGATGCTTCTGTTTGGGATTTGGTGAGTTCTGGTTTTTCGTTTGTCACTTTATTTTCGGTTTCCGTGTTTTTTTGTTCTTGACCTGTCATTCCGACAACGGATTGTGGTTCTGTTTTTGGTAGATCAATGTTTTGTTTGGAGTCTTCTTCTATCTGATTTGTATTCCTAACCAGTTCCTGAATACTTGAGTCCCCTATGAAAACTATAAATTTTCAAAAATTAAATTAATCTTTAATGATTTCACGAAAATGCAATCGCATAAATAAGCCATTTCTTGTCTATTCAGATTTAAGTAAATCATTGGAAAATACTTTTCGGAGAGGACTCATACTTTCATGTGGTGATAATGATTCTTTTTTTGGTCCTTCCAATTGCATAGCTTCTACTACTTGAGCAGGACTCATACCGGGGGGAACTTCTCCGGTAATTCCTGCAATTTCATCTATAAAAAATTTGTTTTCTTCATCCCTAACTTCTTCAAAATCTGAACGGTTCTCCCGTTTTGGTAATTTTTTTCTCAATTTTTCTGATCGTCGTTCTTCCTCCGTTCTGGGAACGTTTTCATATCTTTCACTGCCGGATTCTGAGAATGGCATTATTTTAATTTTGGTTTTGACTTTGGGTTGATTGAGAATCTTCTTGAGGGAAGTTCCAATTAGATTTCAACGCAAAAAAACTCAACATCAGAACTATGAGAATGATGAGTGATATGACTACCTTGTTGAAAGTTTTCGGTTTCTTTTTTTCCGGTTCGATTTGTGGTTTTGCTTTTTGACGTTTCCGTATTTCTTTTGCTTCGATTTGTTTCAGAGATACTTCCAGTTCTTTGTTCGCTTGTTCAACTTCTTGATTGTGAACAGTCTCACTAATGCTCGCATATTTCAGAGCTTCTGATGATTGTTCTTCCTGTATTTTCTGCAATATTTTATCGCTCTTATCGAGCAGATTTTTTTCGTGTTTGTTGAGGGCATCAATTATTTGGGTTCTGACTTTTGGTGTGTACGTTTTGGTTCGAGATAGAAAATATGCTTTTTGCTCCTCTGTAAGGAGGATTGTCGTTTGTATTCGCTTCCTAAATTTAGCTATATCCATATCGGAGTATTATACGTCAAAAAACATGGAAAATCAAGTTCATGCCCACATTGAACGAATTACGTTTCAGAGTGAAGAAAACGGATTCACCGTGGCAAAATTAAAAGCCCCCAGAAAATCGGAGCTAATTTGTATTGTCGGAAGTATCCCTGCGGTTCAACCTGGGGAAACAGTTCGTCTCAAAGGTGACTGGCACAATGATCCAAATTACGGCTATCAGTTCAAAATAAAAGACTTTCAGACGGAAGCTCCTGCTGATGTCATGGGAATCAAAAAGTATCTCGGTTCAGGACTGATCAAAGGGATTGGTCCAGCTTACGCTAATCGGATCGTCAAAATTATTGACTTCTGTCAAATGCTGGATTATAAAGAGTAATCCTAAAAAGGTTATTTTTTCCCAAGCCCTAAACTTCGGCGGACAGATCGTCAGCAAAGTTTCGACATATTACCAATATGACTCAACTTTCCTTCCTCGAATACGAAGCAAAAATCCTATCAAACCTGGGTATTTTATTTTTTTCCAGAACCCTAAATGCAAAATTTAAAAAGCAAAATTCAAAATTAATAAACCAATCATTTGATTTGATTTTTGTTAAGACATTTTTACAATCTAGAAACATTGTATTCAGCACGATATAAGGGATTGAATTTTTGGTACTTCATTAGTCTTCGCTCTACGAGCTTCGACTGACAGGCGAGGAGGATCGCAGGGAGTCCTCGGGAAAAGTGCCATCAAGGTCGAAGTACAAAAATGATAGTATTGATCGATTTATTGAGACCTTTGCTTGATTTTCATGAAGTCAATTGCTGAATAGTTACGAAACATTGAGATTTAAAATGTTTTTAACCCCAAAAATTGACTCGATTAGATCAATTTTCGAGAGGAGGAGGTTACGTAGCACTGGAGAGAATTTGTGTAACAAATTATCGTAAGTGCGTAGTCACCTCCGACGAAGCCGAAGTGGCGGAATTGGTAGACGCGCACGACTCAAAATCGTGTTCCGCAAGGAGTGAGGGTTCGATTCCCTCCTTCGGCACCATATAATCATAGCGGAAAGATCGTGTTTTATTTTAGTGAGAATGAAATGATATGGAAGTTTATTTTTTTTATATCAATATCTTGATGTATCGGAAAATAGAAAAATGGTTTTTTTCCTCTATTATTTTCATTCTCTTCATTTTTTAATTCCGCGATAGCGGATATGTTCTAAATTATAGTTTCATGATAACGCATAAAAAATTATTCACCGAAATAGATATTCTAAAGGTTCAGTATGATAAACTGAAGCCTTTTGATAGCAAACTAGAAGAAGGTCTAAAAAATCTTCTTTATGTGGAGCTTACATATAATTCCAATGCTATTGAAGGATCAACGCTTAGCTATGCAGAGACAAAGCAAATTCTTGAAGACGGTATAAGTATTGGAGGCAAGAAAATGCGTGAATTATTAGAGGCAGTAAATCACAAAGAAGCAATAGATTATATAGAAACATTGAGAAAAAGGAAACCACACGAGATAGAGGAACGAGATATTTTGAATGTTCATGATATTATCCTGCGTGGAATTGATACGACCAATGCAGGAAAATACCGAAATGACAGAGTGCGAATAGCACACTCTCCTACAATTTTTCCGAATCCAGTGAAAGTTCCTGAGTTGATGACCAATTTTATGAAATGGTTACAAATCTCCAGTCCAGATCATCCAGTGAAACTTGCTAGTGAAGCTCATTTTAGACTCGTTTCAGTTCATCCCTTTATAGATGGAAATGGAAGAACCGCACGATTATTAATGAATTTGATACTTTTACAGCATGGTTTCCCATTATTCACAATCAAAATTGAGAATAGAAAACAGTACATAGATAGCTTGGAGTCAGCACAAGCAAATGAAGATAACCTCGATGATTTCTATTGTATTGTGGCAGAGGCTTTAAAGGATAGCTTGGAGGTGCATATTGAAGCCATTACTAAGAAGATTTATTATCGATAATAAAGGCTCTTGAGAACAAAACTCGACAAAACATTTTTATATTTAGGGATAAAAATTAAATAATAAATTGATCAAGATTGATAGAATTTTGTTTTTATTTCTTAGCTCTATAAAAAAGATAAGCTGAGATATTGGATCTTCGCCAAGAGCCAAGATTGTTTTTTTGCCGCTTCACGGGAGTGAGAGAGTGTAGTGAGTCGAGCCCCCGGGAAAAAGCGGCTTCCGATAATGCACTTATACTTTATTGGCACATTCTTGCAGATGTCGAAACCGCACTTTTGTTTTCTATTAGGGTTCTGGAAAAAAATAAAATACCCAGGTTTGATAGGATTTTTGCTTCGTATTCGAGGAAGGAAAGTTGAGTCATATTGGTAATATGTCGAAACTTTGTTGACGACCTGTCCGCCGAAGCTTATTTCATACTGGACGTATAGCGAAGGAGGAAGAAGACGAACAAAAAGACATCAAAATGGGGAGGTTATTTTTTTCTAGATCCTTATGAGGGGGTTAACGCTTTGCCCACTGTGGTGCTCGTCTCGCTCTTTTTAACCCTGGTTTCTTTCGTTCCTTTACCCTAGAATCCCTCGTAAGCATACCTCTCTCTTTTAGCTGTGACCGAAAATCAGATTTATATTTCACCAATGCTCGTGAGATCCCAAGCTGGATAGCCTCCGCTTGAGCATTTTTTCCTCCACCACTTACAATTATCTCTAAATCTATATTTTTCTTTTCCCCTAATAAATCCATGGGTTCATTCACAGACACAAACCACCGATCAATCTCTGCCCATTTCCGTAGTGCTACATCATTTACTAGTACATTTCCACCTCCCTCAGGATACAATCGCACTGTGGCTCGTGATGTTTTTCGTTTTCCGATAGCATAAAAATATGATCTTTTGGTCATTGTAATATTAATTAAACAGTTAAAATTTCTGGATTTTGAGCCTCATGAGGATTTGATGAACCAAATATCAGTTTTAGCCGATCTAGTCTTAGTTTTCGATGTCTGTTTTTTGGTAACATACCTGAAACCGCTTGTTTTAAAATCTGTTCAGGTTTTTTTTCTCGTACTTCTTTTAGAGAAGCGGTTTTCAAATGCCCCTTGTAACCAGAGTGGCGATAATACATTTTTTGGGTCTCTTTATTTCCTGTAACTCTGACTTTTTCAGAATTCAAAACCACTACATACCCTCCTCCATCAACATGCGGAGTAAAATCAACTCGATTCTTTCCCATTAGAGCCCTTGCAATCTGCACAGTAAGTTTTCCCAAAGGAGCACTACTTGCATCAACCACAAACCATTTGCGGCTACTTCCAGATACTTGCGTCAAAATCGTTGTTTTTTTCATATCAATTAAATAAGATCTACTTGTATTAGTTCGGCATTATCACCAGCCCGAACACTTATTTTTGTAAGCCGAGTAAAACTTTGACTCTCAGGAGCTTTTTGTATTACATAGGCAAGTGCATTTTTGGACGCTTGCTCCGTATAAACCACTTTTTTTAAATCACGTATTGCATTCATCGAATCTTTAGAACGTATTTTTGATAAAAGTTGATTGGCTTTTGCAGATAAAACATTTGCCTTGGGAGATGTCGTTTTTACATGACCATGCAAGAAAAGAGAAGTAAGTAAACTTCGAACTAAAGCTTTTCTCTGATCAGCCGGTCGATTAAGTATTTTTTTAGTATTTCTATGTCTCATGATTATTATCTTGGTTAAAATTAGCAATTGGTGCAGATGAATGAGAAGGTAGATCATACCCCTTCTCTTTCAAAACCTGCTCAAGTTCAGCTTTAGCTTTTTGTCCAAACCCTCTTAATTGAGTTAATTTTGACATTGAAGTAAGGAGTAACTGTTCTACAGAAGTAATACTTCCGTTGACTAGGGCATTTAAAGTTCTCTGTGAAAGTCCGAGTATATCAATAGGCGTAAAGGGTTCATCAGATGCAGCAAAAGTTTTTTTCGCTTCATCCTCTTTTTTTCGAATAATAGAATAATTTGAAGTAAAATCCTCATCGGTATATGCATCATCCTGGTTAAATAGCACAAAATAACTCTCCAAGATACTGGCTGATAACTTAATAGCTTTTTCCGGATCCAATGCACCATTGGTTTCAATATTAAGTACTAACTGATCCAAATCGATATGCTCTCCCACACGAGCAGGAGACACCTGGTAATCAACTTGCACCACCGGAGAAAAATTTGCATCTATAAGCATATATTCCGGATCCTCTTCCTTTACATGTTCGATATTTGTAATAATTCTAAATCCTATATTTTTTTCTATCCTAAAAAGCATTTTTTGCTTTGGATTTGCATTTTCACACGTAAAGATAACCTGCGAAGGATCAAGAATTTCAATATCACTAGAAATATTTAAATCCTTTGCTGTCACCACACCCGATTTTACAAAATTAACGGAAACCTCCTCTATTCCTTTACTGTGTTTTTTTATTCTCAATTTACGAAGATTCAGGCTGATATCCAAAACAGATTCTTTAACACCTGGAATAGTTGAATATTCATGTAAAACCCCTCCCATCTTCATGCCTACAACAGCAGAACCAGGAAGTGCTGATAACAATACTCGCCTCAGGCTATTTCCTATGGTTGTTCCATAGCCAGATGGCAAAGGATGAGCCGTAAGTCTTGCCGAATTTTTACCAGAGGACTCAATCTTCAATTTTGGAACCCCTATGACTTCATGTAAAATGTGCATTTTTAAAATTTGGATTAAAAATATTTATCGAGAGTAAAACTCAACAATCAAGCGTGGTTCTATAACCGTTTCATAATCTCCAATCTCCGGAAGCTTCACTACCTCAATCATTCCTTTTTTGACATCAATCTTTAACCAAGGAGGAGCAGAATAGTCTTTTAGTTCTTCTTGATTATTTTTAAATATTGATGATTTCTTCTTGCTTTCCTTGATTTCAACCACATCTCCCACTTTTAGTTCGATAGAAGGGATATCTACCTTTCTCTTATTTAGCATAAATAAACCATGAGAAGCAAATTGACGTGCTTGCATTCTAGTTACCGCAAAACCAGATCTATAAATCACATTGTCTAGGCGCCTTTCCAGGCCTTCAAGCAAAGCATCTCCCGTAACACCTTGTTTGCGAGTAGCCTTATCAAAATAATTTCTAAACTGCTTCTCAGACAAACAAAACATTCTCTTAGCTTTTTGTTTCTCCCTCAACTGTTTTCCATATTCAGTAGTTTTTGTAGAGCGTCTACCCCCATGCATTCCTGGAATGCTCTGATTACGCTGCATAAGCTTTTGATATTTTGCCGAACCAAATAAATTGATTCCTTCCCTTCGGCACAACCTAGCTTTTGGACCTGTGTATCGCATGATATTATATGATAATTAAATTTTAAGACTTAACCAATTATTATACCTTTCTAACTTTTTTTGCCCGGCATCCCCCATGAGGAACTCTTGTATTATCAGTTATCGAATGAATTTCAAGACCTTTATTAATCAATCCACGTATCGACTGATCACGCCCCGGGCCCATTCCTTTTACATAAACATCTACCGTTTTTATTCCATATACCTGAGCCTTTTCAGCCACCGCTTCAGCAGAAATTTGCCCTGCATAAGGTGTAGACTGACGAGCCCCCTTGAATCTATTTGCCCCAGGAGAACTCCACGCAAGTACATTGCCATCGGGATCTGTAAGTGTGATAATAGTATTGTTAAAGTTTGCTCTAATGCAAACTCTACCAGTCTCAAACGATTTGTTAATTCTTTTCTTAGCCATATTATTTAGTTACTTTTTTCTTATTAGCAATAATCATTTTTTTACCTCTTTTGGTTCGAGAATTAGTCTTGGTTTTTTGACCTCTCACAGGCAATCTTTTCCTGTGACGATAACCACGATAAGAGCCAATTTCTTGGAGCCGCCGAATCCCCTGGCTCACCTCTCTCCGTAAATCGGCCTCCAGTACATAATCTCCCACAGCAGCACGCAGAGCCTCCTCCTGATCTGGAGTCAAATCTTTAACCCGCACAGACTCTTTTACCTTAGCATTCTTACAGACCGCCTGTGCCCGTTCTGGTCCAATACCATATATGTAACGAAGAGCAATAATCACTCTTTTTTCAGATGGAATGTTTACACCGGCAATTCTCATGAAATTAAATATTTATTAAATATCCCTAAATACACTCATCCCTGACGTTGTTTGTGTTTTCCTTTTGTACTTGTATTCTTGCAAATACACCTTACCACACCTCCTCGTTTAACGATTTGGCAGTCCTTGCACATGACTTTTAGAGAAGCTCTAGTTTTCATTTTTTAAAACGATAAGTAATTCTGCGTTCTTGTATATTATT
>CAZQFO010000004.1:0-31083 GCA_964592695.1 uncultured Candidatus Peribacteria bacterium | reverse complement strand
TCTGTGAGCAAGGTGACAAGTCTTGGTGTGCCTCAATAAATTTGGAAGATCCGATATAATGTTGTAGACACAGAAATGCCGAGAGTTCGCAAAAAAGGTCTAAACTTAAAATATTCGGTAGATTCTGGAGTTCCTACACGTTTTATTGGTGATCCGACACGACTGGAGCAAGTGCTGATGAACTTGATTAGCCTATTTAATTTTTATTCCTTAATGGCAAATTCATCGCGAAATTCTTTGGAGTATTTTTCCAGTACATCGCTTGCTCCCTGGAGAGGGCTTTCTTTTTCCAGTCTTTCTGTCAGGCGTTTCCAACGACTTTCGGTTGTCTTTTTTGGGTGAATGGGCTCGAAGGTAACGCATACAAGCGTGGATCGGGACATTCCCATTTGAACCATTCTGTCTGGAATCTCGTCAACGGTTTTTATTTAACTTTTTTTCGAAAAAAACACAAATCTTTAATTGTTTTAGAGGGTTCTTATTTTATTTTTTTATCAATCTTTTTTGTAACTTTTTGTAACTCATGAAAGTTCTTTGTATAAGAATCGTGTGTTTACTCCATGGATGATTCATTTCATCTCTACAGTCGCGATAGCAACGGATACAGCGGCAGGATTTTCTCGTCCTTTGCCTCTTCTATTCTCGAAAACTACCAATAATTGAGATTGAGAGTTTTATCCCTTTTCCCCTCTCATCATCAAAACTACCACGGATATCATCGTTGCAGCTAATGCCTCGCTTCCCCAGAACATCAACACCTTTATCGGAATAATCGTTGCCATCCATAAAAAAAATAACCCGGCAAATGAAATCCCCAACCAATATATTCCTCCAATTTTAATACCCTTCCTCCATTTATTATGAGATATTTCATTACTCCACATAACACTAAAAAAAACGGAAAAAACTAATCCATGAATCAGACTGATAACAAGATTTACAATCAGTGCATATCGATCCCAATTTTCGGTATTCCAAATTGTCGATGGTTCGTAATATAGGTTTGTTTGGTCTGCAAAAATATATTTCACTACGAAAAAAATCACAGATACGGTCATAAAATTCTGAAACGGTATCAACGATGTATCTTTTTTATCCATGGTCTAAAAAAATTATGTACCACCTCCCAATAAATAATGAGAGGCGACACATACTATAAACTTATCTATTAATTACTACTGAACCTGGCTTTCATTTGATGATACTTCCTCCGCTTCTTCTTTGTTCTCAATAAGTTGCTCTGTCAGGTTATCAATACTTGCATCATCCTCATCCGCCCCCATAAGGTCTCCGGAACTTCTCAAGATCGGAGAAGTTTTTTGCTCTCGAACCTCTCCCTCTGCAGCAGGTATTATTTGCATTGGCCTTCGTCCGGAATCCGTATCTGCTGGATTCCAACCATTTATTGCTTCTCTAGTCACCGGTGGAGCGACTTGATCTGTGTATTTTCTCCCCAGGAGGTGTCGCTCCACCTCGCTTAATTCCTCTACAGGTCTTCTAGAAACTCTTCCTCCTTTTCGTGCGGTTGTGCCACTATTGGATTGTTGCAATCCCGGAAATAATCGTTCTCTAAATGATTTTTTGGGAGTCTCTTTGTTTGTATCCTTTTTATATGCTGCAGCAAACCATGATGAAAATTCCTTTCTGGTTATGGTTTGATCAGGATTAAAATTGTAAGATTTGAAGTTTTCAAACCATCCGGCTTTTTTTGCGGCAACTACTAATGGAGCAATATTATCCGCAGGAGCGATATCATAAAAAGATGATTTTCGTGCTCTTTCATTAATCGGTAAATTAAATGCTTTGGTTAAAATCTCCAATGCTTCTGCTCTTGTTGGATTGCTTTCTACGTCAATTGACTCATGAATAAATCCGTCTCGAAGGGCTGAATAAAAGATCCTACTTCTCTGTGTTCTCATCATTTTTACTCCTTCAATTTGAGGCAATTCAAATTTATGTAATTCAGAAAGAGAATCTGGTAATTCATTTTGTGCTCGTATAGATGAGTACAATAGATCGTCCCATTTCAATGATGCATTCGGCATAAATAAGTGATCTCTAGTTGGTTTTAATAGTTCAAGTGATACCATTAATGAAATATCTGAGTAATACTTACTATTTGGGGATACATCTGAAATATCGATAACGGTAAACTTTGGTTCTAATTTATCTTTTTGAGCAGAGGCATAGAAGACTTCTTTTTTTGCGTCTCCACCTCTCCATACGACTTTATCCTTAGGCGCATTATAAAGGTCTTCCATTGCTAACTTACCGGGCTTATATCCTACGAAAATATCTCTCCCTCTTTTGTCTTTCATGGTTATTACTTCTCCAGGCCGTCCTTGATCTCTTTCTTTGGCTTTTTGAATTGATTGTTCGTAAGCAATTTCAAAATTTTCTAAAGCCACTCCTGCCGTTGGCATTTTTTCAAATGTACCACGCGCCTGCCCTGCGAATCTAATAGTTCCTCCTTTTCCACTTCCAGAATTAACAACTGAACGATCATTGTCTCTAATGGTTAAGATTGCTTTTCCCTCTCCTGAAATTAATGCCCCTTGTGGGTTGGAAAGCTCAATTTCCACTGTTACATCTGGACTTTCTATAGCATTATCAAGTATCTCAACATTAAATGTTTTAATTCTAGTTATTTCTTCCGGATCCCATTTCAGTTGTCCAGAATTCGAGTTATAATCCTTCCCTTGTTTTCCTGTTCCATCAGACGTTTGGTAATGAACTTGAATTTCTTCTGTTGATCCCCCCGAAAGCTCAACTGATATCTGTGTTTCTTCGGAATCCTCATATACTTCACTATTGTAAATGGTTAGAACCGGAACTCCATCATCATCTAAAATTGTTCCAATGGCTTCCGTATCTAACTCATTAGCATTTGTAACCTCTGAAATATTAACATTAAATATTTCCTCCGTTCCTTCATCAATAATGTCACCGTTGACTGTTACAGACACCTGTGTAGACAGACTTCCCGCAGAAATTGTGCCATTTCCAGATGTTTCGACATAATCCTTTCCTGCTTCAGCCGAACCATCAGAAGTTGAATAATTAAATGTAATATCTTCTGTATTTGCAACTGTAATATCAACATCAAATATAAAGTTTACAGTACTATCATTTCCCTCCGTAACAGATACGTCCCTAATAGATATTTGAGACTCATCATTATCTGCTATCGTTAGTATTGCTGCACTATCTGTAATCGTTGCATTATTTACATTTGACAGTGTAATATTTACTGTTTCTGGACCGGTCTCATCAAGGTTGTCGTTAATGACCGTTACTTCAAACTCCCATGCCCCTGTTTGTCCTGGCTCCCAAGTAATTGATCCACTTGTAGTTTCGTAATCTTCACCTGCTGTTGCCTCTCCATTTGATGTTTCATAATCGACAGTAACTGGAAAACTACTGAACCCATCCATGTTTATTGAAACCGTTGCATTTTGATTTTCCGTTGTCATCACGTCAGCTACAGAAATCTGTGGAGGATCATCATTATCGATGATAGCGACAACTGCAGCTCCAAAATCTTCAGATATTACAGCATTGGCAGTTACCTCTGACAAAGTCACAATAAAGGACTCCTCTGCTTCGTCATAAAGATCATCAGTAATATCAACAGTAAATGTTCTCTCCCCGGATTGTTCAGCTGTCCATTGAAGCGATCCTGATGTGTTCTCAAAATCATGATGAACCTCTTCATCTGCCCCCAAAGCTATCGCTGTGTCATTGGATGTTGCATATTGTAGAGCCACCTCCTCGTTACTGGCCCCAGACATGAGAACGGTAACTGTTGCTGTTTCATCTCCTTCGTTAACTGAAACATCTGAAACAGATATTGTTGGAGCACCATCGTCATCAAGAATAGTTCCTATTGCACTCAGGTCTCCATCCATGGCATTCCCGACATCCGAAACAAATAATGAGAATCTTTCTTCTACCCCTTCATCTACTTCATCTCCTTCTATCGTTACATCTATAGTAGCCACCGTGTCTCCAGCTACAATTGTCATATCCCCTGATGTTCCTTGATAATCAATTCCTTCTTTTGCACGTAACAACTCTGCTATCGCAGAATTATCCTGAGTCATGTAATCAAAAGAGACATTTAATTTATTTGTAGTGGATAGCGCTACAGAAAAGGTCATAACTGTAGTTCCTGAATCGCCTTCTTCTACGTTTGTGTCCGTAATATTTAAGGTTGAAACATCATCATCCTCAATAGTTCCTTCTGCAGATAGATCTCCATCATTTGGATTTTCTATATTCTGTAAATTTGAAAGATTTACCGTGAAGAATTCTCCATCCTGCTCATCAATAGTGTCTCCATTTATAGTAATCATAATAGTTGCCTCTGTACTCATCGCTGCAACTTCTCCAACAGCATTTGAAACAGAAACAAAATCTACGCCCCCTTGAGCAGTAGCATCAACGGTCGAATAATTAAATGATATGACCCTATCGCTAGGAATAGTTAGCTCTACCGGAAAAGCAATTGTGGATTCTCCTGCATCTCCTTCAATAATTGTTTGATCTCCAATAGAGATAACAGCTGTATCATTGTCCTCTATAGTCAACACAGCTTCCCCTTCTTCAATTGTTGCGAAAGAGGCATTTGAAGCTAGAATATCAACATTTTCAGCTATTTCATCGATTTTATCATCTGTTACCAAAATCGTAAAGGTTTTAACGCCTTGAGACTTAGCTGGCCAGGTCAGATGATCATTCGCTGCTGTATAATCTTTTCCTGCTGTTGCTGTTCCTCCTGCAGTAGTAACATCTACTGAAATATCATTACTGCTCATTCCCTCCAGAGAAACGCTGACATTAGCAATTCCCTCATTTTCATCAACTGAAATATCCGATATTGAAATTTGTGGCACATCATCATCATCAGTAATAGTTCCTAGTGCACTTAAATCTCCATTAAGTGCATTTTGGATTGAAGAAAGGGTTAAATTAAAGTTTTCAGCAGCACCTTCGTCAATTTGATCCCCCATTACAGTCACTGCTATTGTCCCCTCTGTCTGTCCCGCAGAAATAACTCCCGTCCCGCTTGTCAGTGCAATGTAATCACCGTCTGCTACAGATGCAGTTCCATCAGAAGTTATGAAGTTATATCTCACATCCCTACTGCTTTCTGTTGAGAGTGTCACGTCAAAGACAAATGAAGTAGTCCCTGTCTGCCCTTCTACCTGAGTTACATCTGCAACAGAGATAGTAGCTTCATCATTATCATCTATGGTTAATATTGCAGAATTATTTTCTGATAGGCTCGCATTTTGAGGCCCAGAAAGAATGATATTAAGTATTTCATCCAACTCATCTATTTCATCATCTTCGATACTAATTTCAATGACCTTGGGCCCTGATTCTTCTGCTGCCCAGGTTATGGTACCTTCATTATTATCTAAACTATAATCCTCTCCATCATCAGCCGTACCCTCTGATACAAGATAGTCAATTGATACTTCCTCGCTACTTTGACCAGATAAGATGACTGTAACTTCAGCCGTTTCTACATCCTCTGATACTATCAGATTTGAAATAGAAAGTACAGGGGCTCCATCATCATCAATAACCGTCCCGATAGCTATCAAATCATCCTGACTAATTCCAGAAGTAATATTGTCTAACTCAATTTCAAATGTTTCTTCTGCTCCTTCATCTGTGTCATCTCCGATTATTTCAACCTCAATAGTAGTTGTAAGACTTCCTGCCGTAATTGTTCCAGAACCAGTAACTCCAGTATAATCCCCTGTATCAAGTGCTGTTACATCTGTAGTAGAATACTCAAAGTTAACATCTTGAGAGCTTTCAGTAGAAAGAGAGACCAGGAATGTCATGGTAGGAGTTTCTAAATCATCTCCTTCGGTAACCATCGCATCAGCAATAGATATGGATGCCGTATCGTTATCAAAAATAGTAACCGTTGATAAATTCTCATCTATAGATGCATTCACAGCATTCATTAAAGAAATTGAGAATTCTTCATCATTTTCATCAATAGAGTCGTCTGTAATATTTACTACAATTGTTTTTGTTTCTTCATCTCCGGCTCCCCAAGTTAATTGATCTGTAATTGGAGCATAATCATCATCTGCTGTTGCACTTCCCCCTGAAATATCTGTAGCATAATCTACTGAAATTATTTTATCACTTAATCCATTAATTTCGACCTCAACAAATGCTACTCCATCGGCTTCGCCTGTCCCATTATCAAAAATACTCAAGGTCGGTTCTGCATCATCATCGCTTATGGTTCCGGCTCCAATAAGATTACTTTCAAGTGCATTTTCTACATTTGAAAGACGAATCTCAAATGTTTCTTGATCAACTTCATCGACAACATCTCCATTTATTCCAACCACAACAGTTGTCTCTGTAGAGCCTACAGGAATTATACCTGTTCCAGAAATCGCTACATAATCATTATTTACTACAGTTGCACTTCGATCAAAAGTGGCATATTGGAAACTTACATCTCGACTACTAATCTGTGATAGTGAAACTGTAAAGACAGCCAATGTAGTCCCATTATTACCCTCTGTGACAGTTACATCATCAATAGATATTTCTGTCGTATCGTCATCTTCGATAGTCAATACTGAAACCCCGTTCCCAGAATCGATTACTCCATTTATAGCGTTTGTAAGGGCAATATTAATGGTTTCGTCCTGCTCATCAATATCATCTGATACGATTGGAACTGTAAATGATCTATCTCCAAATTGACCTGGACTCCAGGTCAAAGTATCAGTTACACTTGTATAATCTGCTGGATTCGTAGCACTTCCATTACTTGTAGCATAAGTTACAGAGACTGTTTCGCTACTAGCATGAGATGTAGAAACCGTAATAGTTGCTGTCCCTCCCTCCTCACTTACAGAATATGATGAATTTAATAAAATTGATGGAGGTTCATCATTATCGGTAATGCTAATTTCTGCAATATCTTCTGTACCTGAAATATCAGCTCCTACTGCACTTGAAATCGCTATAGTGAAATTCTCCGTTGGTTCATCTATCTGATCCTCAGCAATTTCAATCATAATATCTTTTGGGGCAAACTCCCCAACTCCCCAGTTTAGGGTTCCTGTCATCAACGTCGCTGTATAATCATCTCCCTCTACAGCCGAACCATCTGAAATTTGGTAGTTCACAGAAGCTGAACTCGTCTGATTGGCCCCTGCCATATCAACACTAATAATTGCATTTCCTGTTCCTTCTCCAAATGTTCTATCAGAAATAGACAAGACAGGATTCCCATCATCATCTGTAATAGTTCCTGTTGCGACCAAATCATCAGGGTCATTTACTGTTACATTTTCTGAAACTGCTGTAAGTGTTATTTCAAAGTTTTCTTGTGCTGACTCTAGATTATTATCTCCAATAATCGGAACATCAATAGTCGTACTAACTGATCCATCTGTAATTGTACCCTGTCCATTTACGGCTTCATAATCTAATCCAAATTCAGCGAACCCAATTCCTTGTCCAAGATCACTAGTTTCATAATTAAAGGTTGTATTACCAACAACTGATGTAGAAAGCGTAACATCAAAAGATAGCGTCGGACTCTGTCCTTCATTCGCTTCTTGGATAGTCGCATCTGCAATTGTAAAAAAGGCCGTATCATCATCATCTATCACAGCAGATGCGATTGAAGTTCCTTCACTTGCATTTTGAATATTAGTGAGCTGCATTCGGAAAGACTCAGTGTTTCCTTCGTCAATTTCATCACCATTTACTACAATGTTGATTGAAGTAGAAGTACTTCCCGCAGAAATCATACTATTCCCAGATTTAGATAGATAATCATCATTTGCTGTTGCCGTATTGTCAATCGTTTGATAATTAAATGTTATATCATTTGTACTGGTAAGTCCCCCCTCAATCGAAACTACAAAAGTTGCTGTTGTACTTCCAGAATCCCCCTCAACTACCGCTAGTGCATCTGTAATAGAAACCACTGCGGTATCATTGTCATTAATCGTAATCAACGCTGACGCATCTAATACTGCTGCATTTTGAGCTCCTGATAAATTCACCATGAACGATTCTTGTTCGGATTCATCAATCGAATCATCCACAATTATAATCTGGAATGTTCTATCTCCAGTTTGTCCAGCACTCCATGATAAGGTCTGATCAGAAATTGCTATAAAATCTCCCCCACTCACAGCTGATCCATTTGCAGTAGAGTAATTTACACTTACATCGGAAGCACTCGTTCCTGCCATGTTAACGGTTACAATTACATTGTTTTCCTCGTCTACTTCTGCATCTATAATGGTAATTTCAACAGCATCATCATCTGTGATAGTCGCTGTTGCCGTGTCTACAAAAAGAGTAGCATTAACTGGATTACTAATCGTTACTGTAAAGGTTTCATTTGCACCTTCGTCTAACTCATCACCATTTATGGTTACTGGAATTGTCGTAGATAAACTATTTGCAGCAATTGAGCCCTCCCCTGAATCAACTGCCACATAATCTACGCCTGCAGTTGCCGATGAGTTATCTGATGTATCGTAATTAAATGTAATTTCTTCTGTACTTGGATTTGAAACCGAGACTTCCAAATTCATAATTGAAGTTCCCAAATCACCCTCTTCTATGGAAGCTGAACTAATGGTTAATTGTGGTACTTCATCATCTTCTATAATTGTTCCCGTTGATGTTACCGTAGGACCTCCAGTTGCGTTTTGAATATTTGAAATTTCAAAAGTAAATGTTTCATCTCCCCCCTCCTCAAGGTTGTCTCCATTTATAGTGACCGAAATAGGAGACGAAGAAAGATTTCCTGTCTCAATAATCCCATCTGTTCCTGATATTGATTCATAGTCGACTCCTGCAGTAGCTGTAACATCTAATGTTGTATAATCAAAAGTAACATCTACTGATCTAGGAGTAGATAATTCAGCAACAAAACTCATAGTTACGGTTCCAGAGTTTCCTTCTGTCACGGATACATTATCAACTGAAATCGTAGATACATCGTCATTATCAATCGTTCCCGTTGCCGTTAATGTTCCCGCTGCAGCATTTTGAATATTTGAGATTGTTATAGTAAATTCTTCTGAACCACCTTCATCTACTACGTCTCCATTTACTATGACGGAAATGGTTCCTGTCGTACTACCTGCTGAAATCGTCCCACTACTATTTGCAGCCAATGCTTGGACATAATCATTATCTAATAGTGTTGCTGTCCCATCAGTAGTTGCAAAATCAAAGGTTACTTCTCGCGAACTAGGGTTATTTAATACGACTTCAAAGTCGAACGAAGTACTTCCTGCATTGCCCTCATTAGTGGTAACTCCATTAATAGAAAGGGTTGATGTGTCATTGTCTTCGATAGTGATTACTCCAGTATCATTTGCTATGATTGCATTTACTGCATTTGATAACACTACATTTAGAGTTTCATCAACCTCGTCAATGTCATCGTTATTGATAGTGATAATAATTGACTGCCCCCCTGATTCTCCCGGGTTCCAGGTGATAGTATCAGAACTAGCCACATAATCCTCAGTAACAACTGCCGTATCATCAGCCGTTTCAAAATCAACAGTTATGGTTTGTGAACTTGTGTTTGCCAAAGTTGCAGTAAGCGTTGCCGTCCCAACTGACTCATTGATAGATACTGAGTTAATAGATATTGTTGGATTCGCTTCTACTGATACCGTGAAAGTTTGTTCTACTGTTGCATTTACCGTGGCCCCTTCTTCTACAACAGTAACAGTAACCAACGCCGTTCCACTTTCTCCTGCCACTGGTGTATAATTTAGTGTTCCATTTGTCATTCCTGATGTATAATTCACTGTCGGATTTGGAATTAACGCTGTATTGCTTGAAAGTGCTGTAACGATAAGCGTCTGAGTTTCATTTGTAGCCCCTGTGCTGATCCCTGTAAATGAAATTGTTTGTTCTCCTGCATCCTCAGAAATAACTGCTGGATCAGCAATTGGATCTAATGTCGGGGCATCATTTATATCATTCCAAGTCAGGCTTAATGTAACCTGATCAGTTCCCTCCATAGTATCAGTCAAAATAAGCTGAACATCATCTGTCCCAAAATAATCGACATTTGGTGTAAATGTAATTTCGTTACCATTTACTACTACTGTGCCATTATCAAACCCATTAATACTCCAAACCAAATCCTCATCAGCATCTTCTGCATCACTCTTATCTGCATCAGTAAAAGTTACAACCAAATCAGCTGCCTCGTCTGCAGAATAAGAGGTCTGTATGTTTTCATCAATAACAGGATTTGCATTGGCATCTCCGAAATCTGTTAAGTGATATGTCCAAACGATAGTTGAATCTCCGGTTTTATAGAAACATTCACCCGGAAAGGTAATTCCTCCTCCATCTACATCTGTACATTCATCCGTGATTTCAAACCATTCTTCTCCATCAACAGAATAAAGAGTTGTCGCAAGTGCGGATGCTAATGTAATTTTTACTGGATTATCAAAAATCAAAGATGCGCCATCTGTTCCCAACCTCAAAGCAGAGGCTGTTTGAAATCCAGGAATATTAACATTACTAGTGATATCCACCGGTGGCTGAAGTAGTCCATTCCATGATGCATCAGCAAATACTCTCGTCCCAGAAGGTATCATAAATTGAAGACTGTCTGTCGTAGTCAGGATTATCCCCTCTCCATCAATTCCTGAATTTATGGTTACCGCATCAACCACACTATCGACAAACTGATCCCCCGTAATATCCTCGATAGCATCTACTATTGACACACCGTCAATTTCAATAGCTGAATCGACAGATTCTATACCACTATTTACATTTAGGCTCTGATCAGGATTAAAATTAATAATAGTTGTTCCTATTGGCAACTGCACCTCTCCTGGGTCTGAAATGTCGACTACCAGCTCACTTTCAGTTGTCCCTGTCATTTCTATACTAGCCGCATCTGATAAAATCGGTCCCATAGGCGAACTTTTAATAGTTCCTCCTGTATCTGGAGATCCCGTTACGGATTTTGGTGTTACTTCAAATTTAATGTACTGCCCCTCATCGATCGCAGTTAAAGTATATGTCTGAGTAATTATGCCAGGAATCTCTGTATATCCCACCATCTCAGTAGCTGATCGATACCATTTGTACTCTGACTGACCTTCTTCATCATTATTTTCATCAAAATAATTATAAGTTCCTACCACTTCTTGCCCCACTGTCGGCACACCATCAATTGATACTCCATAAACTTCAGGGGCATTTGGATCACCTTCGACAGTTACAATAAACACTCTAGAAACATATGTATATTCAGAGGCTCCTGGCTCTGATACCGTTACTTCAATTGTTGCCGTACCACTTGCTCCTGCTTCCGGAGTGTAATATAATGTTCCACTTTCATTTGGAGAAGTATAACTAATCGTCGGATGAGGAATTACAGCAAGATTGTCTGAGTAGGCCTCGATAGAAAGCGTTTGCTGCTCATTTGTAGCTCCATTTGTTATACCTGTTAAATCTATTGATTGTTGAGGAGAATTAATTTGAATAGCTGCTGGACTTGTAATGAAATTAAGAGTCGGTGCATCGTTTACGCTTAAAATTTCAAAAGTCGCATCATTGCTTCCCGTTAATTGCCCTGGATCTTCTGCCTCAAAGGTAATGTTTTCTGCCCCATTCCAATCGGAATCAGGCGCCGTAATAGTTGCAATACCATTTGTAATATCAACTGTAAGATCCGTATCACCACTGTATGTCCAAGTTAATTCACTATCTGTATTATCTTGATCTGAAACTAATGCATTTAGATCTAAAGTTGCAAAAGAGGCTCCTTCCAAAATTGTTTGCCCCTGAATAGCAGTTACTACCGGAGCATCGTTTTGAGGAGTTACGGTAATATTGAATATTTGACCATTTATGTCTCCTCCATTTCCGTCTGTCAGATTAAATCCAAAACTATCGCTTGTAGTCTCAGATCCATCATGTGTATATGACAACAAAGAATTATCAATATCACTTTGAGTGAATGTCCCACTGATGGCTTGTCCATTTACATACAGCGTCCCATGTAAAGGTGGACTTGAAACTGCATATGTTAACACATCTTCTGCATCGGAATCCGTAGCATGTAGTTCGACATCTGTAATAGTAACTGAATCGCCTTCATCAGCTGTTACTCCTGTATTTACATCAATTTGCGGAGTGAAATTACCAACTGAAATCGTAATAGCATAAGTATTGCTAGAGAGGAGGAATTTAGAATCCGTTACTTCAAACCCAAACGAATCACTTGTTGTTTCTGTTCCATCGTGTGTATAAGTAACAAGGCCTTGATCAATATCATGCTGAGTAAAGGTATCATCTATCGCTAATACTGTGGTATTGAGTTTAAGGTCTCCATTCTGAGGAATTGATTTAATGATATATTCAAGATCTGAAGCAGTCTGATATCCTCGAGCAATATCTGGATCAGTAGTTTGTAATTTTGTATTAACTATTCCAGATACTTCTCCTTGTCCTACTGTTGCCCCTGTATTCACAGATAACACTGGAGTTCCATCATCATCTAGTATAGTACCAACAGCATTTGTATCACCACCTTCTGTAATTGCTACGATTACATTACTTAGATCTACTTCGAAATTTTCATTGCCTTCGTCATCAGTATCTCCTGCTACTTCGACAATAATCGTAGTCTGCATTTGTCCTGTTGCTATTGATCCGGATCCTGAAGCCTGCCCGGCATAATCTGTATCCTCGGTAGCTATCCCTGCAGTTGTTGCGAAATCAAATGTGACGGGACTACCTGCAGGATTATCTACTGAAACTACAAATTCAAGATTAGCTGTACCGTTATCACCCTCTCTTACTTCTCCATCTGCTATAGAAATCACTGCATCATCGTTATCCTGAATAGTAATATCTGCTGTTGCCGTCGTGATAGTAGCATTTGTTGGGTTTGAAATAGTCACTGATATTTTTTCATCTAATTCTGCAATGCCATCATCATTGATAGGTATATCAAAATTCTTGTTTCCAGTTTCTCCTGCGTGCCAAATTAATGTTCCTGTTGCTCCTGCGTAATCCTCTGTATCGGTAGCCCCATTATCGGAAGTGGCATAATCAACTGTAACATTGAAGTTGTCATTATTTCCAGTCAAAGCGACTGTTGCTGCGACCTTTCCACCTTCAACTCCTTCTGACACTGAAAGTGCAACTACTGCCAATGTCGGAGCATCTTCGCTAGCATTTGGATCCATCTCTGCTCCCACCTCATCTCCATCTGATATCCCATCATTATCACTGTCTGCTTCATTTGGATCTGTATTGTATTGTTGCTCCTGGAGATTGGTCAATCCGTCTCCATCATCATCTGCATATGGATCAATTCCTGCTCCCGGAGCAGCTTCGTGAGCTGTTTCAAAATCGTCACTCAGTCCATCTCCATCTGCATCTGCCATAACGGACTGATCATCATTTGGTAAAGTTCCTTGGGAGACCTCTGTTCCATCATTTACTCCGTCTCCATCTGTATCGGCTATGGTCGGATCTCCTCCTGCTGCAGCTTCTTCCCCATCTGCAAGCCCATCTCCATCTGTATCGGCATCGTTCATATTTGTTCCCTGTGTAAATTCTTGCGCATTTGTGAGTCCATCACTATCATTGTCTGCTCCTGCATCACTGGCATCTGTCGGATCTAATCCTAGATTATATTCATCTGCATCATCAATTCCATCACTATCACTATCTGCTACATTCGGATCCGTTCCCAATTGTTGCTCTTCTGCATTAGTTAATCCATCACTGTCATTATCTTCTGATGGAACTAATCCAGCTCCTTGTGTGGTTTCATGATCTATCTCCCACTGATCGTCCAAACCATCCTCGTCTTCATCTGTCGGAGTTGTTCCTGCATCTGTGGGATTTCCACTTGGGAGTGCGTCTTCTGCTCCATCAGTTATTCCATCATCATCACTATCTGCATCATTTGGATTAATTCCGTTTTCTACTTCATATCCATCGCTCAATCCATCATCATCACTATCCGCATCATTCATATCTGTATTATTTGTGATTTCGTCTGCATTGGTTAATCCGTCTCCATCGTTATCCGCTGCTGCATCACTGGCATCTGTCGGATCTAATCCTGCATTATATTCTACTAAATCTGGAACTCCATCTCCATCTGAGTCATCTGCAAATGGATTTGTTCCCATTGATAATTCCTGAACATTTGTGAGTCCATCCCCATCTGGATCGTCATTTGGACCGTCCTGGTCAAAATTTGTCTGAGTCATGTCTGGATCAGCGTTCCCCTGATATGTTCCTGGACCAGTTGCGTCCATATCTGCATCATAAGCATCCGGCAATCCGTTTGCTGGACTACTATCTACTGGTGTATCTGATCCATCTTTTGGACTATTTCCAAGGGTTAATTCTACTCCGTCCCCCATACCATCATCATCACTATCGCCATCCGTTGGATCTGTTCCCAATTGTTTTTCTTCCCCATCATTAATTCCATCATTATCAGAATCTGCATCATTTATATCCGTTCCATCAATTAATTCCTGAGCATTGGTAACCCCATCTCCGTCAAAATCTGCAGCAGCATCTGTTGCGTCCAGAGGATCCAACCCTCCTGCTTGCTCGTCTCCATCATTTATGCCGTCATCATCACTATCTGGATCATTTGGATCCGTACCAAGAATTACTTCTTCATCGTCCAAAATCCCATCCTCATCAGAGTCTAACACTGGTCTCCAAATAGTTCGTGCCCAATAGTTTGGCTTATCTTCGACTGGAGTTCCACTTGTATACTGATTTGTTAAATTCTCCGGGTCGAGGTACATATACTCTCCAAATGAAAACTTCCCAAAATTTTCAGAGAATGCCACGCCTTGGAAATATCCCTCACTATCAATATAAACCCCAGTATCAGCCTCTACTCCCGTGGTATAATCATCATCCTGATCTGCATTATCACTATCCCATTGACCGAATAAAACCCAACCGGCATAATCCATCCAAGCTCCGGCTCCATGCAATCTGCCAATAGGAGAGCCATCCAAATCTTCAATCTGAACAGTAACACCAGCTCTACAAGTATCTCCCTCTGTCGGTCCACCACTAGTATCTGCATCTATGTACAAAGTATATCCATCCGGACCAACCGTCTCTCCTGTACCAACTACATACTCTGGCTGCATCTCTATCCAACCAAAATTCTCCGTCCAAATCTGCCCTGTAATTTCTGTATCTGTAACCGTAATACCACCTACATCTCCCCCTTGATCATCCTGATTTACTCCGGTATCTACAACCCCACCAAATGGACCTTCTCCATATCTCTGTCCAGCCACTGTAATATTAATATCAAATGTCTGTGCTTCAGAAGTATCGTCACCCCCTCCATCATCAGTAAGTGTAACACTCAAATTAGCTGTACCAGGATCCCCCGCAATAGTGAAACTCAAATCTCCAGATACAACATCTATAGCAGGAGGAGTGGTAAACAACTCACTCCCTGCATCCACAGCCACGACAAAGCCAGAATAAGCCTGTCCTGATTCATCATCTGGTCCAATCAACAATCCAGTCGCCCATGCGGAAACCACTTGAGGATCGGTCTGATCGCTTGCAATATTTACATTACTACCACCGGAAAATGTTGGTGCATCATTTACCGCTGTCACATCTATGGTAAATATTGAAGGTGCAGAAGTGTCTACTCCTCCATTTGCAGTGCCACCATTATCTGACAATGTGATAGTAATATCAGCAGTACCATTTGCATTATCAGCCGGAGTAAAGGTTAAAACACCTGCAGAACTGATAGCGGGAGCTATTGAAAAAAGTGTTTCATTTGTATTCCCGGTAACATTAAATGTTAAAATTTGAGAAGATTCCTCCTCCGATCCAGCATCAATTTCCGTTGCCCAAGCTGCTGTATAAGCTCCTGAATCCTCAAGAACAGTTACTGTTGCCCCTGGAGAAAAAGATGGAGCATTATTTATTTCGGCAATATTAATAGCAAAAGTTTGTGCCGCTGAAACATCTACACCACCATTATCCGTGCCTCCATCATCAGATAAAGTAATGGTAATATTTGCAGAACCACTTACTTCACTAGCCGGAGTAAACGCCAGAGTACCGGAAGCACTTATCGTCGGAGCAACTGAAAAGAGTGCTGCATTAGTGTTGTTGGTAATATTAAATGTTAAATTTTGAGATGATTCATCCTCCGCCCCTTTATCAATATTCGTTGCCCATCCTGTAATCGATTGAGCCCCTGCCCCTTCACTTAAATTCACATCAGCCCCTTTTGTAAATGATGGGGCATCGTTTACCGATGCCACGGTAATCGTAAAGGTTTCAGAGGCAGATGTGTCTACTCCTCCATTTGCAGTGGTTCCGTCATCAGACAAAGTAATCGTAATGTCCGCAGTTCCACTCACATCATCAGCTGGTGTAAAGGTTAATTCACCAGTATCACTAACACTTGGCGCTACCGAAAAGAGTCCGGTATTTGTATTATTCGTGATATTAAATGTTAAATTTTGGGATGATTCATTCGCTGGTCCGGCACTAATAGTCGTTGCCCACCCAGCAACAGTCTGCCCACCGGCATCTTCATTTATATTTACACTTGCCCCGGGAGTAAATGATGGCACATCATTAACCGAAGCCACTGCGACAGTCAGCGTTGCAGCAGAATCAGAATATAATTCTCCATTATGCCCTTTCCATTTTATGGTAGCAAAACCATTCCACTCTGCATTTTCTGGAGTAAAAGTAAGATTCACAAGATCAGCCTCCAGAATTTCATCATCAATCACTACCGGGGTACTACTTAGATCCAAAGCGCCACTAGCGGGCAATTCTGTAATCTGTATTTTCTCGATCACGCCTCCTTCTATACTATTTGTGAAGTCTGTATTAACAAATGAGTGAACACCTCCCTCATTGATATTTATGGTATTATTCGAAACAATCGGCCCAGTAGTGTTTACATACGGACGCCAATCAGTTCGTGCCCAATAAGTCTCCTTATCATCTTCTATGAATGTTCCGGGATTATCCGGATCCTCCGCTTTAATGTCCCCATTTTGCAACATGTAATCCCCAAATGCTATTCCATTAAAATTCTGACTCCAGGCCACTCCATGAAAATATCCCTCATCATCAATATATACTCCGGAATCAGGATCTCCATTCCAACGACCAAATTCTACCCATCCAATATATTGAGACCATGCCTTTCCTGATAACGTTCCCTGCGGACCGTTTCCTATGTCTTCTAATGTTACGTACACCCCTGCATCACAAGTATCTCCCTCAGTTGGTCCACCACTTGTATCGGCATCAATAGATAATGTGTATTCTGTCGGACACTCTGTCTCTCCTGATCCCAATATATATTCTGGATGCATATCTATCCATCCAAATAATTGAGACCACATTTTGCCTGTAATTAGGTCGTCATTAACAATCACTCCCACCCCTCCCTCTGTATCACTAATGGGAGCCAGATTAACGAAATGCCCCTCTGTATTATCTTCTGCATAAACATTTCCGGCACTTAGGTTGGGCTCCGTAACAATAATTTCTGGTCGCCAATCAGTCTGTGCCCAGTATGTATCCTTGTTTCCAATAATTTCGATATTATCGTATACCGCCCAACTGGATCCTGTCACAATCTCATCAGCACATTGATTACCATGATTTAGCGTCGCTCCAAAAGACTCCCCACAATCATTAGCTGCTGAATCAGTATCACATGTAGCACACTGAGTAAGCGATGGATCAGATCCAACTGTTTCCTTATATATGTATGAATACTTGGTATTATTGTCCATATCTGATCCAAAAGACATTCCATTATAATTTTCACTCCAAGCCACTCCCTGAAAATATCCATCACTATCAATATAAACTCCCGTCCCCGGATCAGGATCAGTATCCGCGTCATCTCCATCCCATGCACCAAACTCTACCCACTCAACATGCTCAGCCCAAGCTTTTCCAGAAAGAGTTCCTTGTGGACCGCTACCAAGATTTTCTACTGTAACTGATACTCCTGTTTCACATGTATCCCCCTCTGTAGGCCCTCCACTTGCATCCTGATCTATGGACAATACGTACTCCTCTGGACACGCTGTTTCTCCGGCCTCCAAGACTACATCAAGACGCATATCAATCCAACCAAATAAATCCGACCACATTTTTCCTTTTATAGAAGTATCGGTCACTTCGACTCCTACATCCTGATCTTCCCCATTCTTAGGAGCCAGATTTATAAAATCTCCGGTTGTATTATCTTCTCCGTATTTTTTGTTTCCATCATTTCCTCCTGTGATATTTGTAGCCGCCTGAGCCACCGTCCCCAGAAGTATGGAAAAAACACACACCAACGCTATCAACGACCGAAAATGTGATTTTATTTTCATATTTTAGAATTAAAAACTAATACATAAATCCCCAATAGATATGAGTCAAAGATATCGTATCATGAGTAATTTAATTACACAAAGTTTAAATGGTTTTTTAAGACATTTTAGCTTGATTTAAATTGACAAACATTTTATTAGAACTAAAAAAAATAATAATTTTGTAATTAAATAATTTTTTATTAATCTGAATATGTACTTTTTGATTTAGAATTCTTGCAAAAAAACAGTTTCAATTTTTTTCAAATTAATAATCATCAAAATGAACCTCGGTCAATATCTCTGGCGAAACGGAACCTTTATTAAAAACGAAGAAGCCAATATCTCACTCATAAACCACGCTCTACATTATGGTAGCGGAGCATTTGAGGGGATTCGATTTTATGAAACACAAAAAGGCCCCGCTATATTTAGACTATACGAACACATGAAAAGATTGCACTACTCAGCAAAAATCATTGAACTCAAAATCCCATATTCAGCAGAAGAATTATGCGATGTGACAATAGAACTATTACAAAAAAACAATATCCAGTCAGGCTACATAAGACCTGTTGCTATGTTTGGAACGGGAAAGATGGGACTTAATCCTCACGGAGCTAACATTGACACTTTTATTGCGGCTTGGCCCTGGGGAAAATACCTCTCAGATACCCCGATCTCTGTGGGAATCTCTCCATGGATCCGAATTCATCCTAAGTCATTACAATGTGATGCAAAAATTAATGGACATTATGTAAATTCCATCATATCCAGTCAGTGGGCACACAACAATGATTACCAAGAAGCACTTCTCCTAGACTTTGAAGGTAATTTGGCTGAGGGGCCAGGAGAGAATCTATTTCTCGTAAAAAATAAAAAACTATACACTCCCAAATTAGGAACCATCCTCGCCGGAATTACCAGATCAACCATCATGGAACTAGCGAAAAATGAATTAAATATCGAAACCGAAGAAAAAACACTTACCAAGGATGATCTATTTGATGCCGATGAGGCATTTTTCACGGGAACAGCCGCTGAAATCACGATCATTGAATCTGTAAATGAAATCCAAATTGGAAATCAAGGAAATGAAATTTCGAACGAGCTCAAAGACCTGTATCATGATACAGTAACAGGCACGCTCAAAAAATACGACAAATGGATGCACCATGTAAATCCCTACCCACTTAATAAAAAATAAACCACCTTCATAATCGAATAACTAGATACGATAAAAATGAGTCCCAACAATCCATACAAAAAAAACTTTTTTGATTCCGCCACTTGATCATCGCTATCTCCCGCATATATAAATCTCAGCCCTGAATACAAAAACATCAATATCACTAATGGGGCCGTAAAAATCAGCATAAGATCAATAAAACGAGGTAAAAAATAAAGGAGTGTTTTTCCTCCTGAATTTTTATCTATCACGCCCTCCATTTGCCCACTATCCCACGTAGGAAAGACTTTTGATGGATCCATCTGTGCCAATAACACATCTGTTCCCCCTCCCAAAAAACCTCCAAAAACAGAGGATAGCCCTAAAAACAAACACACAATAATTATCGATCTCAACATCAAGTGCATTTTCATTAAAACCATTTTTCTTTGCAAGTAAAAAAATCCATAAAACTATTACAAAAAACTCATTTTATTTGTTGGAAAAACGAATTTTTAAATAAAACTCCCCAAGAAATAGATAACGCAGTCAAATCCCTCTTATCCAACATTCCCAGCCTTCGACTTATTTGCATCTTTGACAAGCAAGATAACTTTGCAAGCCTAACACAAGAAGGATGTAACAAACCTCCATCTTTCCAACCATTAATTTCATAATCACCACTATTTGTATAAATTTTTGAAGTAATAGGGCCAATAAAATATCATTATCTCCAACATCTAAAACAACCAAGGCTGGCCTCTTTTTTTCAATATTTGTGTTATTATGGACGAAATTAACTAAAACAATTTCTCCATCATTATAATGAGTCATAAATAGAATCTTGATCAGAATACTGGTCAAACATATGAGTCACCCCAAAATCTTTCCATAAATTTTCATCTTTCTTATCTCCTTCAGGCACAATTTTAATCGTATATGTTACCACAGAAGCAGGAAGTTGCTTTCTCCACTCAGAAGGAATTTCTTCTTTTTGAACTTTCTTAAAAATAACAGGTATCATTTATGTGATAATAACAAAAGATTTAAAAAAAACAAAAAAAACAGCCCCTCTCCACAGGACTGTTTAATTGTTTTTAATCCAAAAAAGAAACTATTTTAAAATCTTTGTCGCCACACCTGCTCCTACTGTTCTCCCTCCTTCTCTTATAGCAAATCTTGTCTGCTCACTAAGTGCAATCGGAGCACCAAGCGTCACCTTAAATTTCGCGTTATCTCCTGGCATCACCATTTCTACCCCCTCTGGAAGAATAATCTCCCCGGTAACATCCGTAGTTCGAATGAAAAATTGCGGCTTGTATCCCTTGAAAAATGGTGTATGTCGACCTCCTTCTTCCTTTGAAAGAATATAAACCTCTGCTTCAAATTCAGTATGAGGGGTAATAGACCCTGGTTTGGCCATCACTTGACCTCTCTCTATTTGCTCTCTTTCAATCCCTCTCAAAAGAAGTCCTACATTATCTCCTGCACGACCTTCATCAAGAAGCTTTTTAAACATTTCAACTCCTGTCACAGTCGTGGTTTGAGTTTCTTTAATTGCCCCGATTTATACTTCTTGCCCGACTTTAATAATGCCAGCGTCAATTGTACCGGTAGCAACTGTCCCTCTTCCCTTGATAGAGAATACATCTTCCACAGACATAAGAAATGTTTTGTCGGTTGGTCGTTCTGGCTCTGGAATCTCAGAATCCAATGAATCCATTAATTCCATAATCTTATCGCCCCATTCTCCTGATGGATCCTCAAGAGCTTTTAAAGCTGATCCGCGAATAATTTTTGCATTATCTCCATCGTAATCTCGTTTTGATAGCTCTTCTCGAACTTCCATTTCTACAAGATCAATCATTTCTGCATCATCAACCATATCGCATTTGTTTAGAAATACGACGATGTTTCCGACTCCAACCTGTCTCGCCAAAAGAATATGTTCTTTTGTCTGAGGCATTGGACCATCTGTAGCTGCTACAACCAAAATCGCACCATCCATCTGAGCTGCCCCGGTAATCATGTTTTTGACGTAGTCAGCATGACCAGGACAATCCACATGAGCGTAATGCCTGTTTGCGGTTTCATATTCTTGATGAGATGTCGCGATAGTAATACCTCGTGCTTGCTCCTCTGGAGCATTGTCAATCTGATCAAAAGCCACAGCACTGTTTGCTGCCAAATCACCATGACGATTCGCCAAAGTAATGGTAATTGCTGCGGTAAGAGTTGTTTTACCATGGTCTACATGACCAATAGTTCCCACATTTACATGGGGCTTGTTACGGACAAATGCGTCTGCCATTTTCTAAAGGTTTAAGAAATAGAAATTATCAATAAAGACCAGGAAATTGTAGAAACGATTTTTTGCTTGTCAATTTTTTTTTTATTTATCATGCTTTTTTTGTTGACAAAAACTTTATTATACTCGCCTATCAACCCACTTTTAAGTCCGTTTGTTTGAGCAAAAAACAAAACCCCGTTCTTTAGCCTCTAATTCTCCCAAACTTTCTCTTTCCAACCTTCAAAATCAACGGAACATCTGAAATCTGCATCATCATCTGAGGATCAGTAATTTTTTCTCCATCGATAGATACGCCTCCTTCTTGAACCAATCGACGAGCCTCACTATTTGACGAAGCAAATTTCGTTATTTGTGTCATCAGATTGAGTAGGCCGATTTCTGATTCGGAAACCTTAAATTCAGGCATTTCATCTGGAATTTCTTTTTTAATAAATTTTTGTGCGAAGTCCTGCTCTGCTTTCTGGGCTAATGCTTTACCATGAAAGATCTTTGTAATTTCAAAAGATAATCGACCTTTGGCTTCACGAGGATTATTCTTAATTTTTAGAGATTTAATCTCATCCAGCGTTAAAACGGTACAATTAACAAATAAAATCTCAATCATTTCATCTGGTTGTGCCATCACTTGTCCATACATATCATTTGCTGAAATATCGAGGAACACCCCTGTCCCCTTACTTTTTGACATCAGATCTCCTGTTTTTGGATTTTCCATTAATGTAACTGCTACGACAAATTTATCTTTATTCTTTAGTTTCTTTTCTAGAGTGCGACCTGTCAATGCATTAAAAATCTGATCTGTTCCACACATTTCTACATCCACATCCATTGCCACAGAATCATACCCTTGCATCAATGGATATAAAAATTCGTGCAGATGTATCGGCTTTCCGGACTTCAATCGTTTTTCAAACATATCACGTTCTAGCATCTGCTGAACAGTGAAATTCCCAGCCAATCCAATCACATCTTCAAATGTTAGTTTTGAAAGCCAATCATGATTGTATCGAATTTGGATTGGATTTTCTGTTGCTTCAAAATCCATGAGTGGTTGAATTAGTTTTTTCCAGGTTTTCACATTTTGCATCACATCCTCTCGAGTTAATACTTTTCGAGCAGAGTCTTCCCCTGTAGGGTCTCCAATCCTTGCCGTAAAATCCCCAAAAAGAATGATCACTTCATGCCCCAATTTTCTAAACTTCTCCAACAGCATAAAATTTTTTGCATGACTCAGATGAAGAGTCGAAGCCGTAGCATCAAATCCGATATAAAAACGCAGTCTTTTTCCGCTCATAAGTTTTTCACGAAACTCTTTTTGTGTTGGTAAAATCTGAACAATGGTTCCTCTTTCCAGCACTTCATCAATTTTTTGAGGATCTGTAATTACTTTTGTCATGGTTCGTAATTAATTAAGTCACGAGGAGTGTATTTTAAAATCCCCAAAATTCAAACAAATGACTTGAAATAAAAAAAAACAAGTTTTAAATTCTGAGTTCTAAATTATAATTTCATGTTTGAAAAAGCCGGTGACTTCCTTTTGTTTACAACAGAAAAATATAAATTCAGAAATCAAGCTTGTGCTGCACTTGTGTGTGAACGAGTAAGAAACATACTGACCGAACACTATCCTGATCATGCAAAAAACTGGAATCCAGAAAAATTCGAACGTGGAGTTTTGAGTATTTCTGCGAAAAATTCTGCTGCTAGTTCTGTGCTTTTTATGCACACCCATGAAATGATCGAATTATTTGAACAATATGAGTTTCCAGAGAAAATTCAGGAAATAAGGATTGTGAGACATAAAAAACAAGGATTATATCGTTCTTAAAAAGTTAAAAATATTTGACTCAACAAAAAAATTTTATAGATTAAGGATGAAATTGAGACTAAAATAATACACAAAAAAGACATGAAAAATTTTCATAAAAACCACGTTCAGGGAGGGAATATACAATTCATTTTTCGAAAAGGAGCGGATTTTGATGCATCCAAAACTGGAATAGATAGCCGCTTAAATATCCTAAAGCTAACTGCGGGAGTCACCATTCCAAAAGATATTTATGATGGTGATCAATTGCTTATTTCGGAAGGATCAAAATTAACTGCCGGACAAATCCGAGGACTTGAAAATCGTGGAATAACAGAGCTCTTGTTAGATCCAAATCCAAAAGTGGAGATTGATGCCCAAAAGGCTAATCAATTTCATAAAGCAATTGAGGAAATTAATGAAAGATTTGCACATTTTCAGCATGTGGATCTTATAGCAAAATCCAAAGAACATGTAAAAGAACACTTGGAAAAGCTCAATGAAGAAGGGCGTGTCAATCAATTAAAAGAAGGGGTGGAAGATTTTGTAAGCTCACTCATCGATAACTTCACACACCGTCAAGCACTGGCTTTTTGTGCTATGGCAGAAGAGTGCGGAGGCCACACGATTACACATTCTATTAGCTCGTTAATGAAGGCTTATAAATTGGGGCAAAGAAGGGTCGAAAGAGGGAAATTTACGGAGGATGATCTACAATTATTTTTAAAAGGACAGTTTTTACATGATGTGGGGAAAGGGCCTGTTGCCCATCTTATAAATGCTCCAAGAAAACTTACAGATACAGAGTGGGACGAAGTGAAAAAACATCCGCTGTATGGATATCTTTTGCTTTCAAATAATGGAAAAGAAGCCTGTGTTTCTGCTATACAGGCAGGAATGCATCATCAAACTCATCACAGAAAACATGAGAGGAGTTATGGAGTTACTCATACCCACGAAGATCATCTTGGGATTTCTCTGGAAGAAACTTTTAAGGGCAAAGAAGAGTTAAGAATAAAAGGAGAAGAATTTGCGAAAATAACAATGCTGATCGATGTATGGGATGCCAAAGAACAAAAAAGGCCGTATAAAAGAAGCTGGTCTACCGCTGAGATTGTAGCAGAAATGAATGAAGAAATGCATCCTCATGTCGAGAAAAAAACATTTGATCCGGAACTCTACAAAGAATGGCATGATATGATGCTGGAGGATGGAATCCTTAAAAAAGAAGATTTGATACCATTGGAGATGGTTCTTTCTCCAGAGGAAATAAAAAATACATGACGGAACCGGCAAATCCAGAAGAACATTTTGCAATGGTAATAAATACAATGGATGATATGATGGCTAGGTTTCAAATTGTAAAGAAAAAAGCAGAAGACGGGCTTGAAAAATTTGAACATATAAAGGGCACCAGAAAATTCCATGCAGATCTGTCTCACAAACTGAACCACCCGGGGCCCAAAAATGAAGAATTTCCCCAAATACAAAAAATAGCAGCTTGATAAGATTTCCCCTTCCCCCAAAAAAGGTCTTTTATGGTGTGATGCGTACCAATTAGCTTAAAGATATTCTAAAAACAAAAATAAATAATTATCTGCAAATGAATAGCTTCATTGCAGGGGTTTTTTTATTCTTTAATTATTTTTATCATGGAACCAGAACAGATTGATTTTTCTCAAATGACAGAAGTTAGATTAGAAAATATAAAACCTGACACATTAGTCCTTGCTGAACAGATTAAAATCCATGGATCGAATAATGTTTTTGGACAAATAAATGCTCCATTGACAGAAGAGCTCATACAAAGATTAACAAATGCAAATATTGAAGAGGTATATGTCAAAAGACCAGAAGGAGTTAGTGAAGAAGTCGAGGAACGAGCCACAGAAGTCAATGACGCGGTAATCCAGACCCAAGAGGTAATAAAAAATGTAGCCGAACTAAAGACCGATATGCGTGTAAAAGAAAATCTAAGATCTGCAATGACAGCTTTACATAATCTAAAAAAGAGAGGTAGTTTTGAGTTTCTGGATTCAATGGTTTCTAAAATACGAGATGATGTAAATGCAATACTGAGTGGGTTTTTTCCTGCCGCATTGGAAGGTTTGCTTACATTGGAAAATCAACAACCAGGAACAACTCTTCATTCTTATGATGTTTCTATTTTTGCCGGCATCCTTGCTGAAGAATTAGGCCTCTCGCAAAGAATGATAACCATGGCAAAAGAAGCAGGATTGCTTCATGATATTGGAAAAATTCTAATTCCTCCAGATATTATTAACAAAAAGGGAGCATTAACTAATGAAGAATTTGAAACCATAAAAGCACATACTTTATTTGGAACTCAATATCTTTCGGACAATTGTCCTGTCACAGATCCTGTTATATTTGGAGCGGGAGCTCATCATGAATTTTTTACCCTTCGGCATCTCAAAAGCTATGGAGCACTCACTAGTTTTGCAAATGAATCCAATCTTAATATTCCTTTTCGGGATATCGAAACTGCTTGGGAAATAACTAATATATTATCTATAGCAGATGTATCCAGAGCTCTGAGTGAACCTAGTCCTTATCACGAAAGAAGAAATCCTTTGGAGGTGTTGATGATCATGGTCGATGATATGAAATCCGGTAAATTTGACCCTGAAATGTTTAGGGTCTGGCATCGATCTTTTTCGGAACAACATAAAAATCAATTCTTCACAAAGGGGATGATGATATCGCTTTCTTCCTTTCCGTTTCAGATAGCAAAACAAATAAAAGAAAGACTAGCACTCCCTCAACATGAATGGAAACTGTCTTATGATGAATGTGAAAAATTGGAAATTGTGGAAAACATCGAATATACCGGAGTAAACCAAATGGAATTAAAACAATCAAATGGAATGACACTATATGATCTACAAAAGAGACAAGTGGGGGGACTTTCATCAGAAATGAGGAAACATCCAATCACACTTACAAGTATTCGTGATATCGATAAGGCTATTGCTAACCAAAAACATGGAATTCGATTTTCAGTAAAAGACAAAGATGGAAATCCGATGCATATTTATCCCAAAAAAATCGATTATAAGCTGGCCGTGTTAAGACTTCAAGATGAAACCAAAATCACTGCACGATTTTTGAAATTAAATGAACCCATAAAAAGAATCACTAAAGCCAATAGTATGATGGCCATGGCTGGAGACACAAAGCCGCTAGGATATGATCCTATTCATAAACATTTGGTAGAAACTACCAAAGCCAGGAGTTTTAATTTGGGATCTTATATAGCTATGCCAGATGAAAATTTTATGAAAAGTATTAAAACAGATAGAGGCAAGGCTCCTCATTTTTTTGTTTAGGAATGAGGATTTAATAACTCGTAATAAAAAGTTCACAATGCATCCATCTTTAAATTTTTCTGACAAAAAAAATCCTCATCGTAACCCGTTACGTCTGCGGTTTTTTTCATCAGAGAAAATTCAAATATGAAATACATTGTGAAGCTTTTTCTTTACGACTAATTTAATCCCCATCCCTTAATTGTAATTATTCAGCAATTGACTTCATGAAAACCAAGCAAAGGTCTCAATAAAGCGATCAATACTATCATGTTTGCACTTCGACCTAGTGGCACTTTTCCCGAGGACTCCCTGCGGTCGTCCTCGCCTGTCGGTCGAAGCTCGTAGAGCGAAGACTGATGAAGTGCCAAAAATTCAATCCCTTATATCGTGCTGAATATGTTTAATTTTTTGATAATTGAAAATTGATAATTAAAAATTAATGTACATACTGCCGTGTGGAGAATAATCTGCACGATATGTTTAATATTCCACTCAATACTGCCGTCTCAACACTCCCTCCTAGCGGAATTCGAAAATTTTTTGATCTGGTTATTTCTGCTGGTCCAGAGGTAATCTCACTCGGAGTAGGAGAACCGGATTTTCCCACTCCGTGGCATATCAGAGAATCTGTAATATTTGCTTTAGAAAAGGGGTTTACCAACTACTCTGAAAATGCAGGCCTGATGGAACTGAGAGAAGAAATTGCCCATACAATATTTGATCAAACTGCTCAAAAATATGATGCCAAGACAGAGATTCTCGTAACAAACGGTGTTTCAGAAGGAATGGATTTGGTTTTTCGTGCGATATTAAACCCTGGTGAAAAAGTACTTGTTCCGGATCCGGGATATGTCATGTATGCTCCTTTGATCCAGTTAGCAGGAGGAGCGGTGGATTTTTATGATCCCCTCAATATTTCAAATCTAAAGGTTCTTGAAAACACAAAAGCCGTGGTTTTAAATTTTCCAGGGAACCCTATTGGAAACACTTTTTCAGAAAAAGAGCTGGCCTACATAGCTGATATTTCGGAAGCAAAAAATCTTATCATTTTGTCAGATGAAATATATGGCGGTCTCTGTTTTCGTCATCCCCATAAAAGTATTCTGGAGTACTCCAATATGAAAGACCGAACGGTATATTTTAACGGCCTCTCCAAAACCCACTCCATGACTGGGTTTCGAATCGGATGGGCCTGTGGTCCGGCTCCAATTATAGCAGCTATGACAAAAATTCATCAGTATTCTGCTCTTTGTGCTCCCACGCCATCTCAAATAGGAGCGATCGAAGCACTGAGAAAGGGGGATAAAGAATCAGAAAAAATAAAACGAGTCTTTGATAAACGACGACAGTACTGCGTTTCCCGATTAGAAAAAATGCCTATATCATTTCACAGACCAGAAGGCGCGTTTTATATTTTTTTGAATATTTCAGGAATCGAGTCTGATGATGTACTGTTTTGTGAACAATTACTAAAAAAAGAAAAACTAGCCATAGTGCCAGGTTCGGCATTTGGAAAATCCGGAAAGGGGTATGTCAGGATGACATATGCCGCAAGTGAAGAGGAGTTAGCAGAGGCTCTGACTCGATTTGAGAGGTTTTTGGTGTCCGGGCTGTTCAACGCTAATGGCGTGGAGAATTCCTAGTGTGAATGGAAGCAGGAGCTTCCGGGACAATTGCGTTACCATTGTAGGCATGAAGAAATATTATATTTATATCTAACATATGCAATCAGGCTCCACAGCCTCCATTTTTTATATATTGAGTTTGTCGGACTATGGAGCCAGCGATGTCGGTTCTTTTTTTCACAAAAGCCATCACTTTGAGAATTCCCCCAGTGAGTGATAACGCTTTTTGGTTTCTACATAACCACCTGGCACAGGATAAATGGAATTACCCATTATGCCAATCCCCCTTATTTCTCTTGATTTACAGCAATACATATGATATAATGATTGGATTGTAATATTTAAATTATGAAGAATCTTCCGTATCATCAAAATTTCATACCCAAAAACAATTTTCTTTATTGGACCAGACCGCAATCAAAAATAGAAAAAGAGGTCAGGATCTCTCTCCATGAATACACCAGAGAAAATGATGATCATCAGAATAATTATGAAATTAATAATTTAATGGATTCTTTATTAAGAAATAGAAAGTCCCAAAACAATGAAAAAATAAAGGAATTCTTTATAAAACGAAAAGCAGAACTAATAGGTTTGTGCAAACAAAGATATTTTAATTTGTCTCATATTTATCAAATTATTGATAACGTTGGCGATGATCCAAACTATGAAATAAGTGAGGATATACAAGACGAGCTTAATTATCCCAAAAGACTCCTCGAATTACAAAACCTGGTTCGACTGGAACAAAAATATAGAGAGTATATGCAAACCATACAGCATACTCAGTCACAACTCAAGGAACACAAAAGAAGCGTCCCTGAAAAGAAAACATCAAAATCCTATGAAACAATCAAGCACAAAGGGGATACACTAGGCGCTGCGGTGATAAGATTGACCGGAAAAAATGCAAAGCAAATCAACTGGAAGATGCCGGTGCGATATGAAAGTAATAAAATCACCCAGGCACGATATGATAGATGGCAAAAGTCTAGCACTCCATGGAAATTACCAACTGGTTTTATGGAAAATAAAGATAAGAAAACTTTTGCTCTTAAAACCATGCATTTGGTCTACGTAGGGCAATGTGTACGGATTGAGGATGGCATAGTGGTGGTATCAGATGCTCAGTCCGGGCGACCTGCTCCGACACCGGAAAAACCGACGTTAAGTAACTCTGACAAAGAACTGGTAAAACAATGGAAGCAGAATCAATTTCCGAAAATTTCCGAAAATTTACCAGATTCGGTTGATTCCCAATACTTTAAAAATGAACATACAAGATTAATAAAAGATAAAGAAAAATTAACAAGAGATAAAAAGGGCATAATAAGGCAATTAGATTCTAATGTTGACAAAAGTTTAATAAGAAAGATGAAAGAATATGAAAAAAATGTTGAAGCGTTTAATAAAAGAGTTGTAATTTTTAATGCTAGGTTAAAAGAATACAAAGAAAGAGTGGAATTTGATAAATTAGTGAATAAATATCTTCGTACTCGTATTCCAACCATATCTGGCGGAATGACAAAATATGTAGATAGAATTTCCAAACTAAAAGATCTAAAAGCTGAAATTGATAGACTAAGAGCGTTGCCCGATGAAAATGGGATAAAAAATATAGAAGAGATAAGAAAGTTAAGAGCGCTAATTGAGAAATATTTATCGGAGGTGGCGAAGATCAAGCAAGAGATAAAACTACAACAAGAACAAAGGGAACGACAAAACAGCTATCCGAAAATATGGCCTGATGGAGTGCCAATAGAAATTGATGGGAATTTGTATGATTTGGAATATTTACCAAATCAACCGGCATGGTATAGAGTTAAGCCTGGTCAAACAAAGGAATCCGATGGTGGAAACGCTGCACAGAAATTTCGAGGATTCAGAAGAGCTTTCATTTCCAACATAGGTTACACAAAAAAACTTCGAGAATCCGGAAAACATGATCTTATCGAGTTACTATTAATTGAAGAATTCAGAGCAGGTGGAGCATTAGAGGATTTGCGAGAAAAAGGCATCTCTATGGACCTTCTGTTAACATTATACGATATATGTAATACTCAATTTCGTACTCAGGGATTGGTGTCTCGGAACGATGTCAAAATCAGAAAGAATCCAAATAAATCCTGGGGTCAGATATGGAAAAAAGAATATCAAATATCCTTGGTGGGAATAAATAATGGTAAATGGATAGGGTTTGATGATTTGGGAGAATTAAATGATGAATTAAAAAAGTATAAAAAGAGAAAGGGAAAAAAATGAATTAAAGCCCGTCTAATGTTATTCGATAAATCGTGCAAAACATCAAGAGATACTTTTTTGCAGATATCTATCATCGCTGGCTCCATTGTCCGTAAAATACAAAATGTAAAACAAAGGAGGCTGTGGAGCCTTAGTAGATAATAGACATAGCTC
>CAZQFO010000003.1:10229-41330 GCA_964592695.1 uncultured Candidatus Peribacteria bacterium | reverse complement strand
AAATGTAGTTTTACAAAAAACTCCTTTTTCTGAATTTCTAAAAAATATTGAAGAAGGACTTTCTGACTTAGAAAATAACAGACTTGTTTCTCATAAGAAAACAGAACAAATTCTTGCTGTGAAATTTTGACTCGGAAACTAATAATGCCTCTCCCTCCAAAATACATCGAACGCATCCAAGAAACTCTTCCCAAATCCGAATGGGACTGTTTTTTTGCGAATGTAACAAAACCCCTCCCAAAAACAGTACGAATAACTCCAAATTATAAAGACATTCCAAATTTTTGGCATTTAACACCAACTGCCATTCCCAACGCATTTTTTATTAAACGTGATAATCAAGACGAAATTCCACTTGGAAAAACCCTCGAACACTTTACAGGAAAAATGTATGTAGCGAGTCTTAGCTCCCTTCTTCCTCCTATAATTTTAAATCCTCAACCTGGAGAAACAGTTCTAGATATGTGTGCGGCTCCCGGATCAAAGTCTACGTATTTGGCAACACTAATGAATAACAGCGGAACCTTGATAACAAATGAACCTAGTTCCTCTCGCTCCAAAAAACTCGTAGCCAACCTCGAACGCATGGGAATTGCAAATTACATACTGCTCCAATCAGACGGAACTAAATTATGCTATTACCTGGAAAATAAATTTGATAAAATCCTCCTAGATACCCCCTGTTCCAGCGAAGGATTTTCAAGAAAAGATTCTAAATTTTTCGATAAAATGTGGGCAGAACGAAAGATATTTGAATCAGCAAAACTGCAAAAAAGACTCATCTTATCAGCCTTTGAAATGTTAAAACCAGAAGGTGAAATGGTTTATTCCACCTGCACGTCCGCACCAGAAGAAAACGAAACCATAGTTCAATATTTAATGGATAAATACTCAGGCACCGCGAAAATTCTTCCAATAAACCTTCCAAAGTCAATTCCACTACGTTCAGGAATTGCTAAATTCATGGACCAAACATTCGATCCAGAAATCACAAAAAACACCATCCGCATCTGGCCACACCTGGAAACTCCACAATGGTCTAGCGAAACTTTCTTTTTAGCAAAAATTAAAAAATTAAATTGCTCACTCAATAAACAACCCGATCACTTTATTAAAGGGAGACACGAACAAGCCATGTTATCTACAAGTAAAGAAGCTAAAACTTCAATAAATATCAACAATACGAAGAAGAGGGATTTTGGCAGCACCAATGCCAATATGCAAATTTCACCACACAAACCCAAATACATGGTAACTCTCCTCTCAAAAAACCGAACAGCAGAAATCCTCTCTCGTCTTAAAAAGAACTTTGGACTAGAAAGATTGCTCTTTAAAAAATATGCATTTTATGAAAAACACAAAGAAATATGGATGATCGCAAATGATACCATTTCTTACCTAAATAAAATTTCCCATCGTCGAGCAGGTCTTCCTGTTTTTGATGATAATGGAAACTTAACTACTATTTTTTCTATTCAATTTGGAATACACGCTACTAAAAACCTTTTTGAAATAAATGAAGAACAGAAAAATAAGTGGATGAAGGGTGAAAATTTGAAGATTTCATCAAACTATTTGGATACAACTGAAATCTTGGTTAAGTATGAAATATTTTGTTTGGGATATGGGAAAATAATGAAAAATGGGATGATTTTAAAAAATAAGTTGGATCGAGACTTGATTTTTTAACAAAACAATATACACACACTATCCTGTTATATATAAAAAAACATGTTAGAACACATCAAGAAAGACGCTGTCATTTACCATGATGGAGAAAAGTTTAAAGATGTTTTTATCGACATAATTAAAAGGTTTCCTGAAGAATCTTTTTATTTTCTTGATCTCAAAGCACTTCAACGAAGGGTTGTCTTGATGAAAGACTTTTTCTTACCTAAAAACTCTAACAGCGAAATCGCATATGCCATGAAGGCAAATCCACAAAAAAATGTTTTGGATACAGTTTATCAAGAAGGAATACACACATTTGATTGTGCTTCTATAGGTGAAATACGGAGAATAAAAACACTGGAAAAAGTTCATGGAAATACTTCAATCGTCTATAATAATCCTATTCGAAAACGAAAAAATATAAGAGAAGCTTTAAAATTGGGAGTAAGACATTTTACTGTAGATACAAAAAACGAAGTTAAAAAAATACTTGAAGAATGCGATAACACCAATTCACTAGAAATTGCCGTTAGGTTAGCAATTACTAATAATGGAGCAGCCATAAATCTAAGTTCAAAATTTGGAGTAGGAAAAAAAGAAGTCATGGAAATCATTGAGTATATAAAAGCTAACACAAATACATCTATAGGATTATCTACCCACGTAGGCTCTCAAAATGAAGATATGAAAGCCTATGAAAAAAGCATAAAACACATGGTAGATATCGCAAAAAAAACAAAAACGAAATTGAAAAGTATGAATATAGGTGGAGGCATCCCCGTATGGCCAGAAAAAAATAGAAAAGAAAACGAAGATTGGCTTATAAATAGCTTAAAATCAGCCAGTAGTATTCTCGAACGCGAAACAAAAGATATTATGGAAGATTCAAGTCGCTTGATCATCGAGCCCGGAAGATCAGTTGCAGGTCCCACAGTAGATTTGATCGTCGATATCATTTCAGTTGCTCAAAAAACAGATACCAATAACAATCTGGTTACATGTGTATATATGGATGATGGAGTATTTACTTCGTTTATGGATTCTGCTCTTCATAGATGGAAATACCCAGTTAAAGTTATTAGCAATAATTTTGAAATTATTGGAGGCGAGAAAACAACAACATGGTTATTTGGACGCACTTGCGATTCTGGTGACAGACTTTATAATTGTCAACTACCTAACGTATCCTCCCAAAATTTCAGTGTAACGCCTTCACATGAAATGCGGGAAACTGCATAAACACTGGATGAAGAAATTGGATTTTTAGGATTTACATTGGAATTTTGGGAGGATACTACCTAACGATACATCGGAATATGATTATCTATTATTTCCAAATGCAGGAGCTTATACTTCCTCCCAGTCAACAACAAACTTCAATGGTTTTCCAGAACACCGTTATGTAGTTTATAACCCAATATAAATGACAAAACCACACAAATCCATACCTGAAATCATTCCACATGAAGAAAGAGACAGAGATTTTTTATTTAATTTTGTCCAGGCATTTAGGGAGACTTTTTCAAACAGTACTCGAAGTTCTTATGGACAGTGCTATTTTTATCCTTCAGATGGACATCCGATTTCTGCACAAGAAGCTTTTAATACAGAAGGATTTGTGGTCGCCGAAAAAATAGATAACGAATTATTTTGGCCTGTAAACCCAGATACTGGAGAACAAGCTATTCCATGGCACCATCAGAAAAAGACACTTGAAAATTGGCAAAGAAAAATGTCATTGGTTTCCTCTTTAGCAGTACTACGAAACGATGTAACAAAAAAAATATCGGGCGCAATGTATTGCGGAGTTAGCACTTTAAAAGAAGCCTTTGAAATTCATGAAGAGTGGCAAAACCCACATCAATATTCTATCCAGGAAAAACCTGATGAATATAGAAATTTTGAATCATTTCTGGAAACTCTAAAAAGCACCTTCCCATGTATGGCATTAACAGCAGAAACAAAATTTGCAATATGGAATTGTAATTTTGTAACCGCTGAAGCAAAGAAAGGGGATTTTTTAAAGATGGCACGGTTATTTTTTTCTTCCCCCTTTCCCAAAGAAATGCTAGACTTACCAACGATTGGAGAATTAATTCATGGATCAAATGCCTTTTCTGTCTTTGGAAAAATTGCAGAATTTATTGACACTGGATATACACTCACTGATTCACATCATACAATAATCGTAAAAGATTCCTGGCAGATGATTATTGACAACTTCAATCGCAAGTTCAATAAAACAAAAAACAAATAATGCACCTACCAGTTATTATTCTATATTCCGTTTGTGGAACACTTATGCTCGTTTTAGGTTGGTGGTCATTGAAAACAAACCCCAAATCAAGATATAATCAAGCAATTTCTATTTTTGCACTGAGCAGCATCTGTTGGATGATTTCGTTGTATCAGGGATACAATTACGGAACTGAAGAAACAAAATCACTTTCAACTCAATTTTTTCGCTTCGCTTTTGGAATAGGAGGAGTAGTTAGTGCATCCCTTCCTGTTTTTTTCTATTATTTCCCCAGAAAAATTTTCCACTTTTCTAGATTTACTACTGGGACATTTTTATTGCTTGGTGGAGTAATGTTTGTTATTTCATCATTTACTCCATACGTTTACGAAGACGTAATTATCGAGGTTGAACAAAAAGTGATTGGGGACAAACTTGGACCGCTTTACATACTTTATGCTTTGTACTTTCTTTTTAATTTGATTTTTGCACAATATTTAGCCATAAGAAAAGTCCTGAACACTAAAGGGATAGAATGCAGTAAACTCAAATTTGCAGCATGGGGAGTCGGATTATTTATTTCACTCACCATTCTAACCAATATCATTCTTCCCATATTTGGTATACTCATTTTTCAATTGGAATCAGTAGCTTTTTCCTTGTTTTTTCTGATTCCGGCATTTTATGCAATTTTTAAATATCGATTCCTTGATATCAAACTATTGCTTTCCCATGCGTTAAAAAAAGGGGCTTCATTTATTATAGCTGTTTCCCTTTCTTTAAGTTTGCATCTCCTGATAAAAAACTGGTTTGATCCTCAAAACAACTTTTACACGCTTGGAATTTTGGCAGTCACTACTTATTCATATTGGATAATTCATCAGATTTTTTATTCATCCTTTTTTTATAAAACTTTCGGATACACAAACACTGAATTCTTTAAGTATCAAGTAAATAAATTTAAGAAAAACGTAGTTTATACTACTTACAAAGATTTAAACACAGCAATAAAACATATTTTTAGCAAATTATTGAATATCAAAGGTGTAAAGCTAATTATTGTCAACGATTCCCAACAAAAAAAACTCCCTAACCTTGTTAAATTTTTTGAAAAGAATCATGATATTCAAATAACAAATGAACTAATGCTAAAAGAAGAAATCAGAAATGAAAAAATAAAACACTCAGAAGAGCTAATGTCTCTTGGTAATGTGTGTCTCCCATTATATCAATCGTCAAAATCCCTTATCGGAATGCTTGTATTGGGAAACAAGCCTTTTAATGATCCTTATACTGAAGAAGAAATAAAAGCTCTTGAGGACATAAAACTATATTTAAGTTTGGAACTAACTGGAATTTTATTTAATTCGGAACTTCAAAAAGAAGTCGATCAAAAAACCCAAGAACTCCAAATAAAAAACGAAGCCCTCCATGAATCATACAAACAACTAATCGAACTGGATCATCACAAAGATCACTTTCTCTCAATCGCTTCACACGAGCTAAGAACACCCATGACCGTAATGAAAGGATATGCTGATTTCCTTCTTACAGAAAAATTTGGAAAACTGAACGAAAAACAAAAAAAATACTTAGATAAAATCTATGACAATACTTCGGATCTGATTGAATTAGTTAATAAAATGCTAAATATCAGCCGGCTTGAATCTGGTCGAATAGAATTTAAAGCAGAAAACTTAAATCTAGCCGCCCTAATCAAGGATATTACAAATGAATTCCGGCTAGTCTGTAAAGAAAAAAAACTAAAACTCACTTTTCGAAATCCTGAAAAACTAAAACCTATAATTTGTTCTGACGAAGAAAAACTAAAAATCATCATTACAAACCTACTGGGAAACGCATATAAGTTCACTCCTGAAGGAGGAAGCATCAGTGTCTCCCTAAAAAATCATGAGAAGAAAAAAGGATTTTATCAAATATCAGTAAAAGATACTGGCATTGGAATCCCAAAAGAAAAACAGTATCTCCTCTTCCAAAAATTCCAACAACTTGAAAATGTTATGCAAAAACAATATACTGGGTCAGGACTCGGTTTAAGCATCGTAAAAGGATACATTGAAAAATTTGGCGGAAAAATCTGGATAGAGAGTAAAGCAGGAAAAGGAACTGAGTTTATTTTTATAATCCCACCCACATGCCCACCTCAAAAAAAATCATCATCATCGAAGACAACAAAGATCTAAACGAACTATACAGTTTAGCCTTTGAAGAAGCCGGATTTGAAGTACAAACCAGTCTGATGGGACTAGACGGGTTTAAAAAAACCATGGAATGGGATCCTGATGTAGTACTACTGGATCTCATGATGCCAGTAATGGATGGTTTTCAGGTACTTGAAGAATTACGCAAAAATAAATTTAAAAAACTTATCATAGTAAACAGTAACCTAGATCAAGAATCAGATATCAAACGAGCAATGAAACTGGGGGCTGATAAATATTTTGTAAAATCGAATTACATACCAAGTAAATTGATAAAGGAAGTGGAAAAATTGATGAAAAAATAAAAAAACTACGGGAACACGATACACGCTCCAACAACTCCACACAAGTCAATTGCTTATTTCCTATATTTTTCTATTTTATATTCGTGAAACTAGAACATTACCCTCTCACAAAACTAAAAAAAGAAATTCTCACCATCGTTCAAAAACATATGAATTTGAACGGATATCGAGTGTTTTTTTTCGGATCACGAGTTACGGGAGATTCTCAAGAAATTTCTGATATTGATATCGGTATCGAAGGAAGTAACCCTGTCCCTTCTAATGCTCTTTGGCGCATAAAAGATGATATTGATCATCTCCCAATTCTTTATAAAATTGATTTTGTAGATTTTGCACGAGTGAGTGAAGATTTTCGAAAATTTGCAAAACAAAAGATCGAATTCATTAATTAGTTTATTTTCATGACCAAATTACCCCTCCAAATTGAGCAACTAAATCAAGCGATAAAACGACTTGAAGAAGTGTTAGCAGTTCCCAAAACGACAATCGTTCGAGATTCTGCAATAAAAAGATTTGAACTAACCCTGGATTTATCCTGGAAAACTATTAAAAAATTTTTAGATGAAAAACATAAAATTATATGTAATTCTCCACGATCCTGTTTCAAAGAAGCTTACAGTCAATCCATTATTTCTTATGATGATCAATGGATAAAACTAGTAGATATGAGGAATGAAGCAGTTCATACTTACAACGAACAATTTGCCGAAGAAATTTATAAAGATCTTCCAGCAGCTCTAAAACTATTTCAAGAATTATTAGAAAAACTCAAATTAGGAAATTAATAACATTTTTTCTCTTCATATCTCCGTTATTCATTAAAAAAACAGTGGGACGACACATGAAGTGTCTCCCACTTTTTATACAGCTACCGTTGATATCAGGTAATCGCTAAACAGGGAATTGTGCCACCATACAAACAACACCAACAGCAAATCCAATACCGATCATTGCCAATGACCAAAGCAGAAAGGCTTTTGGGTGAAAACAGAACATTCCATTACTGTCTGATACAAAGAACCATCTGTCGAATTTCCTTCTTTCATAATTTTGATCTCCCAATATAACCTGATTTCAAAGAGCAGAACCAATTCCACTCCCTGTCATGCAGGTATTAGTGATAGAATCAGCTACTTATCAAGAAGTACGAATATCACACAAAATGTCAACATAATTACCCATTTTTTACATTTGCTATCCACATCCACATCTCTATCATTCACTACATTGTTAATAAAAATTCCTCTCCTCACACAAATCACAACACAAGTTAAGTATTTTCCTTTGATAAAGAGAGCGGTTGTATTTTTAATTTTTCATCTTTAATTTTTAATTTATTTTCCCATGTGCGGAATATTCGCTGTCTCCGGAGCTGATAAAGAAGCGGGATCTATCGTCCTAGAAGGACTGAAAAAACTGGAATACCGAGGATACGACTCCTGGGGGATCTGCGTACGTGAAGCAGGAAACGTTTCTTGCCTGGAAAAAGAAACCGGAAAAATATCTCAAATAACAAAAACTTTCGCTCATGGATCTGAAGCGATCGGTCACTCACGATGGGCCACCCACGGAGGAGTAACCAAAGCCAACGCACATCCCCATCAAGTAGAAAAAGTTACACTGGTACACAATGGCATCTTTGAAAACTATCAAGATGTAAAAACAGAATTCACTGATCATAAATTTATGTCCGATACAGATTCTGAAATAATTGCTGTACTTATCAATAATTACCTAAATCAAGGTAAAAAACCAGCAAAAGCTATTCGTGAAGCATCAAAAAAAATAACCGGCCGATTTGCCATCTTAGTCATGATAGAGGGAACTCCCGGAATTTTTGCTGCACGACGAGGATCGCCTCTGATTATCGGTCGAGGCAAAGAACAAACCTTCATTGCTTCAGATATCCCAGCTTTTCTCGCAGAAACAAACGTAGTAAACTACCTGGATGATAACGAAATGGTCTTTGTCCATGGTACAAAAGTGGAATTTTCAAACCTAGAAACCGGAACTTCTCACGAAAAAAGAAATATCGAAGTACCTTGGAAAATTGAAGAAGCCGAAAAAGGAGATTTCCCTCATTTCATGATCAAAGAAATTTTTGACCAAAAAGAAACTATATCTCGATCAATTAATCAGGACAATGAAAAACTCAAAAAAGCAGTCAGTTTACTCTCCCGCTCCCGAGGAACCTATTTCGTCGGATGTGGAACGGCTCACAAAGCTGCCATGGAAGCAGAGTATTACTTTGCAGAAATCTCACATCGAAAAATCAACGTCGTTCCAGCTTCTGAAATGCCGTACTTCGAGCAGTTTGTAAAAGAAGGCACTTCTATAATTGCGATTTCTCAATCCGGAGAAACAGCAGACGTACTAGAAATATTAGAAAATGCTAAACAACAGGGAGCTAATATTATTTCACTTACAAATGTCGAAAGCTCCTCCATTGCACGAATTTCAGATGTAAACCTACCGATCAATGCTGGTCCAGAAAAAGCCGTAGCCTCAACAAAAGCACTGACCTCTCAAATGGCCCTCCTCTTTCTTCTCGCACACGCAGATGCTAATACGATAAACGAAGGACGACAGCTCCTATGGTCGGTCGCAGGAAACATTAATGATATGCTAAATCCTCGATACGAAGATCATATCCAAAAAATTGCTGAAAAAATCGTAGACTACGGAAACTTATTTATTATCGGTCGGGGAACGCTTTATCCCATGGCATTAGAAGCCGCAATAAAAATCCAGGAAGTATCCTACCTTCACGCTCATGGATTTGCTGCTGGAGAACTAAAACACGGCCCCATTGCACTAATAGAAAACCGAACCCCATGTATCGTACTAGGGGGAGATCAAGAAACGATTTCGAATGCTACAGAGCTAAAATCACGAGGTGCCCGAATAATTGGAATTACCGCACAAAAAAATAAAATATTTGATGAATGGATCAGAGTGCCTGATTGTGACGGAGCTCAAGCAATAGCCACTATTGTCCCAGTGCAACTACTCGCCTATCATCTGGCCGTACTTAAAGGATTCGATCCAGATATGCCGAGAAATTTGGCGAAGTCGGTAACAGTAAAATAAAAAATTAGGATCTTATTATTGAGTTTTTTATCAAAATCTTAGAAATACAACAAAATGGTTTTTATAAAATTTAACTTAATTCTTCTTGGGGAAAATAAACATTAGAAGTTCCTCCACCGTGATGAAATCTAGCGACTCCAAAGCCAAGCTCAATATGAAATTTTCCAGATTTTCCTGCAAAGCCTTCCTTTAATTTATCTTTTACAACTACGGGAAGATTAGGGAAATCATCTATTTCAACTTTTGAGGACGGATGATAAACATTAGAGGAACTTCCTTTGTGCTCGATAGTTATCATCGCATTATTCTTCCCACTAGCTGAAATTGAAAAACGCACAAAAGCAACGGTGCCACGAGTGGTAAGCAAATCAGAAATTTCTTTTGTTACTCTTGCTTGGTCTTCCTCTGAGGATTTCAAAAATTGTGCAGAGTTAGCTAAAATTTGTTCTGTAAACGCCTCTGGAGTATCTGTTTCAGGATTAAAAAGATAGTATTGTCTATTTTCATAATTCCTATTAACAAGCAGTTCATTAGTTTCAGGATTGAATCTCATATTTAGCAATGTTTTAGTTAAATCCCTCTCAACAGCTTCCCGGTCTATTATTTCGTTTCTTGATTTTTTTTGTATACGCTTCCCATGACCATGATGAAATTCTTCTTCACTATCTTGTTCTTTTGTATGTCTTGTAATCAAAATCCATTCTACTACAGAGCTTTGTATTTCCTTACTAATACCAGCCTCCTTAGTTAAATCTTCTGCAGACTTTCCTTGTGATGCCAATGCCAATTTTTTCTCCTCCTCTTGTTGTACTAAAAATGCTTTTTCTTGAATGCGTTTTTGCTCTCGTTTTTCTCCCTCAATTTGAGCAATAATTTCAGAGGCAATTTGAGTACAAACCCCTGTATCATTTAGAATCCCAGTTAACAAAACTTGTCCCTTCCCCCCCCCTTCAATGAAATTTTTAGAATCTGGTTTCCCAATAACAAGGTCAGGTCTTTGGGATATTCGTTGCATTGTTAAATATGCAAGTGGGTTTTCAAATGAATCAATTCTTTCCTCTAAATGTTTCCAATAGGCTTCTCTCAGTCTTTGAACAAACACAGATCGGCTTTGAGAATCTATTGAAATACCATCCAATAATTCTCCAGCAGCCCCAATAACAAGATCCTCAAAAGATTGATTGCCGCCGGAGTCCTTTAAATGCTTTTTCTTCAATAATTTAATTGCTTCTTCATTATGGTTTACAAGTTCTTCTAAATATTGATCTTCTCCCTCCAATAAGAAAATTGGAGATGTATTTGCTTTGTACAGCTCACCATCAGAATCTCTTAGATATTCATCATTTATAGCTCTATATCTGTCATATCCAATTTCTACATATTTCCCACGGTCCATAAAAATAATATATCGGTGTGATTTTGGATTTGGTTTATCTGGGTCAACAGGGGTTAATTGAGATCGTGGCTTTTCCATTTCTACTCTAAAACCAGCTTTACTTTGAAATTTTCCAAGATTTTCCCACATTTCCCTAGCGATTTCACTCGCTTTTTGTTCCTCTACAAAATCTGGGGAGATCCATTGAGTCTCTACTTCAAACCTTTCATCTGCAACTGTTGAGAGAATTACTCCTACTTTTGCTTTCAAGACCTTCATCTGTTCTGAAGCCTCGGCTACAAAGGCCTTTAGAAAAGCTTGCTCATCTTCACTTAGTTGAAGGATTTTAGTTGGATCTTCTCCTTGGGCAACAATTCTTGCGATACAAGGAATTTCATGAATGTCGGTAAAAGAAGGGACTTCTTTGCTCATTTAATGATATTGTAAAAAATTAATTAAGAATTAAAACGTATATACGCTGAGCACGTCTTTTTGTCAAGCTAAAATATCTGTTTTTCTGTAAAAATAGCGTTTTTCCAAAAACCCGAGACTTTCGTCCCGGGTTTCCTGTAATTTTTTATTCCCCCTTTAAACTTTAGAAAGGCAAAACAAACACATCATACCCCTCTGCCGTAAAGTTGTTCATATTATCAATTGCTGTCGTATTATTGGTAATCTCTGTTGTATTATTATTAATAACAGTAGTATTTCCCGCAATAGCCGTTGTATTATTACCAATATTTGCTGTATTATCAGCAATCGCTCCAGAATTCCCCAGTCCATTAGCCTCAATATCCGCAATATCTGCTGCATTTGCATCCACTCCAGCTTGAGCTGTTATAATATCTGCTGCATTGGTAGCGATGTCCGCAGTATTAGTAGTAATAGAAACTGTATTCGCATCCACTCCTGACTGAGCCGTTACAACTGCACTTGCATTATCCGAAATACCTGATGCATTAGTCAAAATATCTGCTGCATTAGCCGCCATTGCACTAGCATTTGAAGTAATATTTGTTGTATTCACCCCCACTTGAGCCAATCGACTATCATTAGCTTGCACAACCTTTCCTCCTGTAGTTTCTCCATCAGCCGCTAAAAGTGCCTTTCCGTAAATATCCTCTGTAGCATTTTGTACAGCACCTCCCCCTGTTCTAATCCAACTAGATCCATCATAAGTAAAGATTTCTCCTTGTTGATCTACAAAAGCCGTCCATCCTACCTGAGGAGTTGGATAGGTAGTACCCAAATCAGCCACAGTATCTACAGACTCTTTCCAATCCATCCCACTCACTGCCTGAGTCAATAAATTATCAACCTCTTGCATTGTATATCGGTTCGCCATATCTCCCTCATTGGTTGTTACTCTCGCATCCAAAGATACGATTGCTCCTTCATTTGTGGTTACTCGCCCATCAATAGCTGCCACATCAGCTTCTGTAGCAGTAGCACGTGTTTCCAAAGCATCAACATCTACTTCAGTCGTATCTACTCTCCCTGTCAAAGCCGTTACATCAGTACTCCCTGTTGAAATTTGAGTCTGCAAATCTACAATATCTTCTTCATGCGTAGTAGCTCTTGTTTCCAACGCGACAATACTTCCTTCATTTGCCGTTACCTGGTTTTGTAAAGTATCGATCTCACCTTCTGCTGTAGTTACTCTAGTATCAACAGCAACAATATCCCCTTCTGTTACTGTTACTCTAGTATCCAATCCAGAAATATCACCTTCATTTGTGGTTACTCTTCCATCCAAACTTGCAATATCACCTTCTGCAGTAGTTAATCGGGTACTTAACCCTCCAGAACCGGAATCCAAAGTTGCAATTTCTGCCTGAATACTATCAATATCAGTAGCATTTACTGCTATACTACTAGCGTTTGCTGCAATGTCAGTTACATTTGCTGAAATATCAGCCGAATTAGCTGTTGCCTGAGCACCTACTCCTGCAATATTTGACACGTTCGCAGCAATATCTGATGCATTAGAAGTAATAGCTCCTGCATTTGCTGTAACATTTGAATCAACCGTAGTTATAGTTGAATCTAACGTCGCAATATTTGCTGAATTAGTAGTAATATCTGTCTGATTTGCCGCAATCGCTGCTGCATTTGTCAAAATATTTCCCTCACTATCCGTAACTCGCCCTTCCAATGCAGTCGCACGTCCATCCAGCGCTGTAATATTTGTTTCCGCATCAGTAAGCCGTCCTCCAAGCCCTGTCGATCCACTTTCAATATCCAATAAATTTGCATTAATGGCCTGAATATCTGTCGTATTTGCTGCAATTCCCACTGTATTATTAGCCACATCAACCTGTGTCGATGTGATAGATGCTAAATTAGCAGCTATATCAGATTCAGTAGTAGCAGTTCTATTTTCTAATGTATCGATATCATCCTCAGCAGACAACAACCGATTATCTATCCCCGTAAGAGAACTAGCATTTGAAGGTATCCTCCCAAAATTCCAATGTAAATCCTAAAAATCCAATTTTTTCATCCAGTGTTTATGCAGTTTCCCGCATTTCATGTGAAGACGTTACACTGAAATTTTGGGAGGATACATTTGAAGTAATATCCAACTCATTTTGAGTAGTTCGATCTTCAATACTAATTATAGAATCAGCATTAGAAGAAATAGCAGCTGCATTAGTCGCAATATTTGTTTCTGCTACATCGATTCGCCCTTCAACCCCAGAAAGAGCCGCATCAGTATCCGTACCAGTTTTAATCCAATCCACACCATTATAGGTGTAGAGTCGCCCTTCACTCTGCACAAAAACCACATCTCCTGAAACCGCACTTAAAGCATTCATTGTGGCAGTATCAGCAACCGGATCAAGCCATGAATCATCAGTAATCAATGATTGATCCAATTTTCCGTTTGCATCCAGATAAGGGATCTGATCAGCCCCAAATCCAAGCTCTTTTCCGTCCAAACGAGCTGCATTTTGCGCATAAGCTGAATTCGTTAGACTTTTTCGATCGATAGTAGGATCCGCTCCTTTGTTATCCAAAAGAAAGAAAACCGTATCAGGTTGTCCAGTAGGTTTAACTTCTACTTGCAAATACCTGTGAAGATTCCCATCAAATTGAGGTAAACCAACACTTCCACCGACTTCAGAGATAAAAAACCCCTGACTATCCGTAGACATAGTAACTACTTCCTGCCACGGAGCTCCAACCAATTGACCTCCCCCATCTCGATCAGAACCAGAATCAAAATCTGCATCCGGCCAAATACTAAACCGGATATCAAAATTACGATTTGCAGCCGGAGTTCCTGGCCCCGCCAAAAGCCTTCCCTGAAAATTAATAGTGTCAGCAACTGAAGCTTCCGCTTGAGAGATCCCCCCAAAAGAAAGCAAAGCAATTCCCACTGCTAACGATGTGGCAACTACCCGTCGAAACCGGCTAAGCATGTGTTTCATTTTGTTTTTATTTATTATGAATTAATAAAAATGAAAGTTTTTTAATTTTGATTCCCCCCTAAAACATTTTTGGATGAAATCTGTACATTGCCCCACACATTTACTCAAAATTCAAATACTGTTCTTAAACATACTGCATTTTTTCCACCTTCTAATTTTTCCCTTTGATCTTGAACATTTTTTTTTAGATGCACAAACCTTAATATAGGAGTATCTTCGAATTGCCAAGCGATTTTTAGTAACTGAACAAAAAAGATGATATTGATCAAAAAAAACAGCAAAAAAAAAACACAAAGATCAAAAAAATTACTCACCGAATATGAATAAACAAAGTATTCTAAAATCAATAAATTCACACACAATAAATGCAAAACAAAAAACACAGAACATTTCTATTGTTCATATCACAACAACATATGTTTATTAAAAAATCTATTTAAAATCCACTCCCACTTGACAAGTACTAATTTATAACGCACACATAAATAGCTCTTTATACATTTCATCGTTGTGACCTCTTTGGATATTAAGGGTTCTGGAAAAAAATAAAATACCCAGGTTTGATAGGATTTTTGCTTCGTATTCGAGGAAGGAAAGTTGAGTCATATTGGTAATATGTCGAAACTTTGCTGACGACCTGTCCGCCGAAGCTTATTTCATACTGGACGTATAGCGAAGGAGGAAAAAGACGAACAAAAAGACATCAAAATGTAGAGGTTATTTTTTTCTAGATCCCTAGATCCTAGGATTAAGAACATTCAGCAGAACTCCTTGCAAAACACAAAATTCTCCTATATAAACACACTATGAAACAAGATCAATCTCAAATCAGTTTTGATGATATAAAAAAAACCCTAAAAGAATTGGCTAATTCACAAAAAAAAACAGACGAACAATTAGCCAAAACCGATGCACAACTAGAAAAAACTGTCAAGAAACTGGATAAATTAGGGGTTATGTATGGAGGCCTAGGGAACAACCTAGGAGCTCAAGCAGAAGAATTTTTTTATCAAGGATTACAAAAAAAAATGGAAATTTCCGGAATAAAATTTGATGAAATTGACAAGAACATTTACTTCCGAGGAAAAGAATACGACATTGTTTTATTCAATGGAAACAGTGTTATGCTAATTTCTGTCAAACATCACTTACACCCAAAAGATGTGGACCATTTCCTTAAAGAAGACATCCCAGTATTTAAGACCTTATTCCCACAATACGAATCTTACAAGATATATGGAGGAGTGGCATCATTGGCAAGAGATAAGATCACAGAAAAAATAGCAAAAGAAAATGGGTTATTTGTACTAACTCAATCCGGAGATCAACCAATGCTTTTAAATGAAAAAGGATTTGAAGCAAAAATATTTGAATAAAAATTCAAAAAAACTCACTAAGGGATGGGAATTAAATTAAATCCTCATTCCTAAATCACCTAATCACCTCTCTCGTGTTTTTTATGCGTTTTTTTATTGTGTCCTTTATTTTCATCTTCATTTTCTATCACAGAACTAAACACTCGCATTCCCTGTAAATAATAATCAGTATTCTTTTTTATAAACCAAGCCGGTTTTAACTTTAGCGACTTAGATATATTTTTGGTCTTACGATTAACAATATTTTTAATTATAGTGTCCCAATTATTAGAATCCACCTGATCAATCTTTATTCGCCCTTTTTGGTTTTTATTTCTCGGCACGGAAATCTTTACCCGATAAGTATTTACAGATTTCCATTCTGCCTCCCTTTCTTCCTCCTCCACTACATGAACAGGTGATGACTCATCGAGATCCTCAATTGAATACCCTCCCTGCATAAAATAATAAAATTTCTTATTAAAAAACTCTTTCACCTTCATCTGATTTATTTTTTGATTTTTGTCTATCAGACGAATATGCCCTCCACCTCTTTTGGTTCCACTCCTGAAAACAAACTCAAAAACATTATGCTTATGCCTATCTAAACTATAATCAGGAAAAGCAATCCCACTTTTTCCCTTCCAATTATCATGTGGAGATTTCAAACGAAGTCCATATTGAACATTCCTTTCTACTGTAAATCCTGGAGTACTTTCAATATTCATCAAATCCAGATCCATAGTTCGAAAATCAACCCAATCAGCACTAATATCTGGAATAATATCTTCATCACCAGGTAATTGAGTATCCCCAAAAAGCGACTTCAAACTTCCATCTTTCAATCCGACAAAATATTCTTTGTTTGTACTATCCCAATAAAAAACTCCCGGAGTAGCACTCTGATTTTGATGAATCATAACTACATCTTCATAAGTAAGCAGATCTTTCTTTACTTCATCATCATTATTTTCCTTATTTATCGGTTCCCACTGAACCCCATCAAAGACCTTTAACTCTTTTTCTGCCATCACATACCGGACTTCTCCGGTTTTTGAATTAGAAGTTCCAGGCAACATTTGCGATGACGCAACCGGATCTTGCCAAACTGAATTTTCCACTCGATTAGCGATTTCCTCAACTTTTGACTGCAAAGAACTCAATGAAGTAGTCAATAAATCAGGAAGCGTCGAGATCTCCAATTTTCCCTGTATATCCAAATATGGAATATTCCCCCCTTCAAATCCCAAAACCCTTCCTTCCAAATTATCCTGTCCGGATTTGAAAGGAATAGTCAAAAGATTCAAGCGATCAATACTAGTATTTGTTGGAATTGGATCCAAAGTATGATACCCCCCATTAGAATCATTTTTTACATCCAATTGGAGAAACTTATAGGTATCAAATGAAAATGGTACAGGCAAATGACTCAATGCACCAATATTTATTTCAAATCTCCCATCAGATTCCAAAGTAACCTGATGCTGTTCCATCCACAATGCATTTGTCATATCAACAGTGTTCCTATCATTTGCATCTGCACCAAACCATAAACTAGCTCTTATAAAAAAATTTCCCTGCTTAGGAGTCAGGTCAGCATTTATCAATTTCCCACGAACAATAAAATACTCAGGAGGCGCCTGAGCCCGTACCAAATTCCACGGAGGAATCAGCATTGAGCATAGTGTAACTAAGAATATAAATTTTTTCATTATTTAATTTACGAGGAATCTAAAATGTAAAATCAATCGAGCTATAGGCATTCGATAATGAGAAATTAAAGCTAAGCAGCTTACCAATAATAAAACGAATAAAATAATATCTAGTATTCGTATTTTTACCTCATAGAGCCGATATTCATTAATATCATCATCAATCCATTCCCAAGACATGAGATAGGTATTCTTTACTCTTATTGAATCAGAACCACCTGAAATTTCTCTTACTTTTTCGAAATCAGCTAATAAATCTGCTTGAAAATATTTCGAAAACGAAGCTTTTGCATAATCATTCTTTGATACATATTTCGGCTCCAAAACCTTAACTATATTTGTTGGAACCGGACTTATTTTTCTTTTTGGAGCAGTATAAACTATTTCATTAGTAATAACTTGAGATTTAGGCACTTTCACAACACTTGGAACCACATCTACAATAGGTGATGAAACAATAGGATCGATTTGCAAACTTCCTTGTGAGTCATTTCCTTGATCAACCACCACAACTTCAGAATCTACAACAATATCCGGAATAATATATCCCTCAAAATTAGCAGATTCAGACACAATATTCGAATCTACCAAATCAGGGTCAGATGAAGCCACAGGAACTTCAACTATTTCTGGCAAAACCAAATCAGTATCGTTTTCTTTAACTGGTTCAGAATCTAACAAATCAGGCATAACCCATCCACCAGACTCCACAGTATTTATAAGAGTCTCATCAGATACTAATGAATCAATAATCCAAACTGAAGCATCATCCATTTCTGCTGAAGGTTCAGAGATTACAATCGGTTCCGGAGAAGCAATAGATGATGAAGGCACATAAGGTACTTCTATAACAACTGGTTCGTCAACCGGCAAACTTGGTTCAATAATAGGGACTGTACTTTGTGTTGTATCTGTGATATCAGGAATAATCCATGCCGCATCCTCTTCTGTAGATTCTTGAGTCATGGTTTCTTCCCATGGCAAAAACCAAGAATCAGCTTCAAATTCCTGAAGCACTGTATTATTATCTGGATCCGGAACCAAATTATCCAATATCCATGAACGATCTTCGGTATCAGTTGAACTATAAAGTGTCGATACTTCCGTATTTGTAACACTTTCTTGCTCAGGATTGACTAAAAAATCAGAAAGAATCCATTCTGATTCATCATAGTTATTTGAACCAGAACTATCATTTCTCACATCTACTCCATAACAAGGAGACAAAATTCCTGTCATAAGAATAAACAAAACGGATATTTTACATATATTTTTCATAAAAATCCGCGCATAATACATGATTTTGATTTAAAAATCAAGCGTTTTTTCAAAAAAAAGCTTGCATAGAACAAAAAAAAGTGGATATTGAGCATATATATTGTTCGATTTAATAATTTTTTATCATTTAGCCTGATTGAACTCTAAAAATTATGTTCACGTCTCGGAAAATAGAAAAATGATTTTTTTCTTCTATCATTTTCATTCCCTTCATTTCTTTCATTTTTTAATTCCGCATAGCGGTCATGTTCTAATAATTAATTCATCATGAAAAACTTAAAAGTTTTATCGGCCTCGGTTGCCCTTCTCATGGGTTCTCTTGTATTTGCAAATGTAGCTACTCAATCTCCATTTCAGGATGTCACACCAAATGATCCGGCTTACAATGCCGTAGTCAAATATCACAACCAAGGAATTTTTAATGGAGTAGGTGGTGAAGCCAAACTGGATGATGTAATCTCAAAAGAACACGCAGCACTCTTTCTTCTAAAAGTAATGGGAGAAAAGTCTCCAAATATTCAAATAGTAGTCGATAAAGGGATATTGAGTACTATTCCTCCTTCCAATCAATTACTCGATCATGCCACATGGATAAAAATGCTAAGCAATGGATTCAAAGTACCCCTTGGACAACAAAAAGAAGGACAACCATGGTTTGTAGCCCCATACATTGTAGCTCAAAGCATCACCGCTGTACAAGACGAAAAACCATTTGATATCGCCTCTCGAAGATTTTTCATACGAACGACAGAACTATACGAAAGGATTTTTGCTACAAAAACCGCAGATGAGCTTATGGATGAGCAAGAATTAAGGCTTATGAAAATAAGAGATATGCTAGTAGACCCAAAAGCAACAAACGATGCCCTAGAAGATTTGCTTTGGGCTAATATCATGGGAGCAGAAGAAATCCCAGTAAACGGACGAATCACTGCCATCAAACACTTAAATATGGCATCATTCATTTTAATAGAAATGAAAAAAGATACAAATACGAACAAAAAAGAAATGCGACAAAAAAGAATCCAATTCTTCGTAGACAAAGCTATCGCATCTCTTCCAGATGTCGCTCCATTCACTCAGGATTTGGTGAAGATATCGCTGAAGTAAGTGACTGAGTAAATCTTGAATTTTTAAAAAGCATCCACCTGGATGCTTTTTTTTATGCAAATTTTCACAGGAAACAAATCGACTTTCATCCTCCATAAGGGTTCTGGAAAAAAATAAAATACTCAGGTTTGATAGGATTTTTGCTTCGTATTCGAAGTAAGGAAAGTTGAGTCATATTGGTAATATGTCGAAACTTTGTTGACGACCTGTCCGCCGAAGCTTATTTCATACTGGACGTATAGCGAAGGAGGAAGAAGGCGAACAAAAAGACATCAAAATCGGTAGGTTATTTTTTTCTAGATCCCTAACTTCGGATCCAACCTCTGCAACTGATCCTGATACAACACTCCAGCATCCAAATACACTCCCCAAACTCGAGAAAGGCAAAAAAAATCAGATAAAGCACCAAAATTGAAGGAGATTAAATTCCAATTTACATTCGTCCCTTTTCGCTAATCGAAGTGTTTTCCACTTCGACTCCATGAGATGCAAATTCTAATATATGATTTTTGTAAATCCAGACACCTTAATTCATTGTATTATATAAACTAGAATCAATAGCTCTTTCAGGACTTCGGAATGCAAAACGAGACTATTGATCCAACAAAACATATGCCAACCATCGTTGATTCATTAGTCCCAATCCAAATATGGATTTATATCGCAAATGACAAACTACCAATTCACGAATTAAATCGATTTTTTCTTTTTCTTTGAACACCTTCCAACTTAGCCATATCTAGAGGTGTTTGCACATCTGCAGATGATATAGTGGCTTGAGAAGCAGGGCTGTTCAATGCTAGGAAGTAATAATTCTAAAAGCCTCTTTTTCCGGCACCTCATCAGTCTTCGCTCTATGAGCTTCGACCGACAGGCGAGGTTGAGCGAGGTACGAGCGAAACCTCGGGAAAAGTGCCATTGATGCCGAAGATTACACTTGATTTGCAGTTCTTTCTTTTAGAGGCATCTATTGCACAAAGTTAGCGTTGAACAGCCCTGGCTTGAGAAGTAGGCATGATTGAATTTCTTAATCATCTCGCTCCACACTACTGCGAGAATGATATCAAATAATTAATTTTTCCATCTATTACCAGATCAGAGTAAAACCTGATTCCATAATGCTTATGGAGATATAAATAAATACATCAATACTTAGTATACATATCAACAGAAGAATGAAGATTTGCAGATAAACATACCCAGGGTTATCTCACGCTAAAAACAAAATGTACTATGAGATTGATTTATTGCCGATTAACGAGGTCAAAGTGAGTGTAACAAACGAGACCTCGGGAAAATCGGCATTATTCCGAAGATCTTACTTTTAGACAGTATATCCATTATTGAGGAATCACTGTACAAACCTAGCAGGAAACAACCCTGCAAATATATCCAGTGTTCAGATATTCCACATAGTTTTTTTAACTGCATCAAACTCTACATAAGCAACAACAGTAGTTGGCACTTCACATTTCGCATAAAATAAAGGATAAATTCATTTATTTTAATAACTAGGTTTCATCACAATTGACATTACTTACCCCAAAAGGTATACATAATCAGCAAAAAATGTTCGCATAACAAAAAGAGTTGACACATTACTGCATACATAATACACACAGGATTGAGTAACTAGATTTGGAGGTATACACCTCGAATTCTAAAAATAAATACAAACAACTTGCATTTATTTATGTTTCATTGAAGTATGATGTATGCAACGCTCTTTTACATTTCGAACAACGGGGAAAACAGGTTCATGCATTGAATCTATTTTCCCCGCTGACAACAACCCTAACTGGCTAGCAGATCCATAATCTGCTATCATCGGACATACGTCCACAACTCAACGGCAAAATCATCGCCACAATGCGAAAGGAACACATTCTCATGAAAATCCACCATCTGCTCTCAAAGAGCATTAATCTGATTGAAGGAAAAAACGCCGAAATCGATTTCAAAGGAGGGTAGCATCATGTGCATTCAACCTCCCATCGATGGTCACAAACCTCACGAAAAAATTGGCGAATGGAACCGCCATTCTGATCTCAACATATTTCCTGTGGTTCGCAATGTCATCCCACAGATTCCGAATCAGCTCAATAAAAGTCCGTTTCTGACATTCAACCCCGATTCAAGCCCTTCGCCTGACACATCACAGGCCGTGGTGAAGGGGATGAAAGTTCGGCCTGAAACAATATATACTTCCCAGGAGAACATTCCTGGCAAATCCGGTCTTACTCAAGTTCTTTGGGTTAACCGGATCCAAACGAATGGGAATGAGATATGGCAAGGCTTTCCAATTGTTCCATGCCCTTCTTCCGAAACACATGTACAAATTGAAGATGGAAGCATGCGAGGTATAACTGTTGAGACGGGACACCCTCTCAACCGACTTGGGGCCCCTCTCAAAAAAACCATCTGCACTATCGGAAATGCATCAATTCAGACAATTCGATCAGCTCAAGGTCTGCATGTTCCGATGTTTGGAAGACAAAATATCTCGACCATGGCACAAGCACTCGAGGCTCTCTGAGCCAAATAACCGTCAGCGAGGAAAAACTGAAAGAGGATGTACGCATTAAACAGAACATACCTCGATCAGTTACACAGTATCGGGTGCGGGCCGGACAAGACCGCCGCCCGAGTTTTCATGTCTTGTCATCATTGATGCCAACGATTATTGTTGGCAAAAACAAAAAAGAAAGTGTTGACAGATTTGTCAAAATGAATTACACAAAAGCGAACAATATCTTGTAATCAATATTATTTATGTCAGAGAGCTTATCAAATACACCTTGTCAAGTACGAGATCGAAATACTCAAGATGATTCATATTCATCAGAAACAGAGTATCAAGTTAGATCTGTGTCTGAGGAAGTAAAACAATCTCAAGATATGTGGGATATTGCAAATAGAAATATTTACAACATTAAAGATGGATTGGACACTAGTAATGATTTATTTTCCTTTCTTGAAAATAATAAATTAAAAACAGAAATATACCTAGAAGCACTTACGATTTTTCATACCCGCCTTTTTTACTTTTTCCTAGGACAAAAAGGCATATTGAGTGAAAAGATGGAATATGATGGGAGAAATATTTTTATAGATGTACAAAACATAACAGACTTAGAAAAAGAGCAGCTGAGACCTCTTGTCGGAGGATTTATCAGTTATATATCTGGAATACAAAAGAATTATCAAAATATCATTCCGGCTAGTAATTATTATAATGCACCAAGGTATCCTCCCAAAATTTCAGTGTAACGCCTTCACATGAAATGCGGGAAACTGCATAAACACTGGATGAAGAAATTGGATTTTTAGGATTTACATTGGAATTTTGGGAGGATACGCACCAAGTGTTATAGCAAATTCATCAGAAATTGTCGGATGGAAACCGGATAAGCTTGCGCTAAAGGATAAAAACACAGGAAATAAAGTTGCTTTTTCTCAGGTGTTGCGGTTTAGAATTTCTAGATTTGAAGGTGAAAAAAATGATAAATTACCTATTCCAAAAGATTTGTTATCTCAATCTTTTAGACGTGATGGAAATGAATTTATTGTGGATATTGAAGCGAACAAAGAACACTATGAATTCGTCCTTCCTAATCCTCTTGCATTTCGAGATGTACATTCTGATAATTTTGTGAATATTGATCCGGATAATTATAAATTTTTAAAACTATCTGATACCCATTTTGTTCTTAATTTATACATTTAGTGATGGAACTCCTATGAGTACATATCTAATTAACTATAGAGAATTAATAAATCAAGCTGATAATCAATCAAGAATTATTATCCCATCGGAAGGAAATATTGCAGACTGGGATCATCAAGTGAAGTCATTTTTGAAACCCATTGGAATGGAAAAAGAAGACAGTGAGGCTTATTTGTCGAGGATTCGAAATTTGCGAGATTTTTATAATTTTCATCAAATTTATTCTGACATTTTTAAAAATACAGATTTTCGATTACAGGATTATGATTTACATGAACAATTACCTTTTATAGCTTATTATTCAAACTTATCAGAAAAGACTGCATCAGACAGAAAAAAAAAGAAAATTACAGATTCATTACTCGTCTTGCATGAAGCAAAAATCCTAAAAGCATTTAGAGCTTGTGAATTTTTTGGAGTAGTAATGGGCGACACGATTATTAATCTATTTCGTTATCACGGAGAAAAAACAAAAATAGCATTTGAAAGATTGTCTGAAATACTAAAAATTATAGACGAAGCCAGTAATAAAAAAAAATCACTAAGTGATATTAATGGACATGAAGTTTCTGCAGAATTTTATACTAAGGTTATTAATCGTGGAAAATCATTGCTCGAAGAGTTGAGAAACAATCCAAAATGTGATGTAAACGAATTTTTTCAAGATTCTAAAAAGTTTAATAAAAGCGTCGTTTTGTGGGGATCTTTATTGTACGCAAATCCTGAGAATCAAAAGGATTTGTTTGTTCACATAAAAGGAAGTAGCCATCCACCTTTGGCAAAAATTAATGAAAAAGGGAATTTTGAATCTAATTCAAATTTATTTTTACATAGCGATTATGATTTTATTGTTGAAAATTTAAAACGTACTTATAAAGGAAAAGACGAGGGATATTTAGAATATTTATTAGGTAATATCATTCATGATTTAAACAATCCTTCAGTTCATTTTGTTGTTCTCAGAAATGGGGAGGGCGAAACCATTGGTACAATTAAAACGAAGAAAATTAATGAGGATCGTGATACTTGGTATATTGGAACCTTTTATGTAGATGAAGGGTATAAAGATGTTTATAACATAGGGAATTATCTATTAAGTCAGATTCAAACAATCCAAAAAGGGAAAAAACATAATATTGCCACAGTGGCTAAAAATAACATTTCCATTCAGAAACAAGTTTTGGGTCTCCGAGGGATAGTCACTGATTTTACCACAGAGGGGAATAGTTTAGACTTGTTTAAAATTGAATTAAATAATCCCATAAGAGACAATTGTGTATCAAAAAATTATGGAAGAAAAAAAATTCTCAATTTAGCAAAATCTCCAGGTAATTTACCTAAAAATGTAACAATTGAAAATCTAAATCTGGAAGTTGGACAAGATGAAGATTCTATCAGTTTAATAAAAAAAAGATTCAATGCTGGATATATTATGACAAAAATCTTCTTTCCAGATGATGATATGCGTAATGGATATGCAATATTTGAGAGACCTAATGCAGATTAGGATGTCATAAATTTTGGTAAATTCACATCTTTATATATTTCATTTCCAGAAATCTTTTTTGCTGATTCCCAAGTATGCCGAAATAATAATAACTGAGTCTTTTGTAACTGATTATTTTCAATGATAACACCAGATAAATCGTCTTTGTCCTGGTTAAAAAATGCCACTTTGTTTCCATAAATGTGACATGAAGTATTGAAGTGCTCAGGTATAACTAAACTATTTCTGTTTAGTTGAGAATCTAATTTTTGATAATCCCTCGTCATTACATTATCTGCAAAAATTATCCATGATGGATTTTTAAATCGACTTCTTTTGGTGACATATTCTTTTTTTACAAAGGAAACAATTTTTTCAGATGCGTTTACCTGACTAGCATTAACCATTCCAAAAAGCAATTGATCTTTTTTTAGTACATCTTTCAGGATGTTAATAATCCCATCTTCCCCCTGAAAAAACTTAACTTTCGGCAAAACTGCATGAGAACTCATCATATTTCGCATCGCTCCCATTGCCCGATTAATCTGATCTTCCTTCATCTGAAGGAGCTTTTTGTCCCTCTGTACATCATATAAGAATTTCTCCGGATCCACCGGCGTATAAATAAACGTATTATCCTTATCTACCATTGTCATGATCCCCCGCTTTACCAACTGCTGACAGGTGTACTGTGTAGTAGACCGAGGAATCTTTGTTCGTTGAGACAAAATAGATGCAGGGGCGGTCCCTACAGATAATGAAGCCATATAAATATCAGCTTCTTTATCACTAAGTCCAAAAAGTCGAAGGGCTGATTTTATCATGATTTAATATCAAACACTAATCATTAATAATAAAGAGATGTAAATTGTCAAGTTTTTTTAAATCATTCAACAATCCATGTTGGCACTTCTATTTTAGCTTTAATAAGCCATTATTTCATTGTTTTTAGTATATTCACTACAGCAACCGTTGATTGTTTGGAGTTTTTGCTATATAACCTGGCTGTCAAAAAAATCAAAAATGAACTTTCTAAAAAGGAAGGTTCGTTTGTTCTTTTCAAATTCAATACACAAAGTGAGAGCAGAAAGTATTTTACAAAAATATTTCCTTCTCTCACCTTTGAGAGAATATTCATCATGATTCTGTTTTACTCGGGAATATATATACCCTATGGGAATCCAGATCGATGAAAAACGAACAAAAATCCGGCGGGTCAGAAGCCTCCGGCACTGGCATGTATCCGGACTTAGACCTGCGGATTTTTGTTCTCGAACATTGGTAAACAAAAATTCTTTCTAAAAAACTTAGAGAGGAAAATATTACACCATTTAAAGAATTAACTATTTATGATGATTCAGGTAATAAAGTTACTCCTGAAATATCATCTAAATTGGATCAGATGTGGAAAGATATTCAAAAATCATGTTCATGCCAATTAAATTTTGATTCAATACTCAAGTCAAATTCATTTTCAGAAACAGAAATGAGATCGATTTGGTCTCATTTACAGGATTTTATGAGTCAAGTACCAGAAAATTTACTTCGTTTTAAAAAAATATTTAGTATTTAATCAAGGCAATTTCCCAAAAAATTCTTCCGATAAAAAATGGATTTGGTATTATTTCTTGATCTTTATTTCATCTCTATACTTATACATGAAAACCCCCTCCCCTCTCACAAAGTCTCAAACAAACGAATACACCCTCGAAATAATAAATATATTATCTCAAGACGATGTAACCGAAGATGATTTCCAACAAGGTACTGAAATAGCACTAGAAACTCCAAACGGCCCAACCCTACCCATAGAAACAATGGACGAACTAAATATAAAAGGACCAGAAATGGTCGCAAAATTAATCCGCTTCCTACTTCAAAATGGTTATCCAACCGAAAACGTAGAACGCATGCTGAGCGAAGAAAATACTATTGTAATAGGACCAGCACTATTTGGTGATATTCTGGAAGAAATAAACACCTCCCCTAAAGAAAAAGATCTGATTAAATCAGTCGTGATAAATAAGAAGACAGGGGTTTTGATGTTACAATCAAAACTAAAAAGAGATGAAAACCAGTTTTTAATTACTGTTTTATCCCCAAAAAACTTAGTTCTAGAAAACTACATGTTTCTGATGTGGGAAGTGTTATCAGAAATAAACGATAATGCTGTACTTAACTATCCATTTACGGTTGAATTTTTTGAAAAATCAGGTATTTCAAAATTACTATTGTACTTTCAGACATGGATAAAAAAAGTAATCAGAGAATCTCATTAATCATATTATTTTTGTTCTAAAATTTTGTTTACCAAATTGTCTCAACAGGATATTTATGAATATCACTATCTGGTGTCATAATTACCATTTACAATTCATTGCCTGGCAGATAAGAAGTCGATCAAATGAATCTTTGCGAATGGAGGAAAGGTTTTCTTGAACGGAAATATAAGAAATAACATCTATTTTAAATTTCTATCAACACTTTTTTCCACTTTTTTACTTGATAAAAAAAATGAAGAAGCTTAAAACGCATCCAAACAAAAAATTTAACCAAAAATAAAATGCCAACTAAAGAAATCATTAAAAAAAACCAAGAAGAACTAATAGGAGAATTTGAAGGAAACAAACTCCTCGAAGAATTGCTGGAAACCAATAACATTACTCCATATATTCAACCAATTTTTGGAATTACAGTAGACAAAAAATCAAATAAACCAATTATAAATAATATTCCTGATGCCTACGAATTTTTGGCTCGTGGAAAAAAGCCTGATGGAACTAAACCTTATGAACCAGGTACAATGTTTAAAGATTCATCTCCAGATCAACTATTTCGGTTAACTCAAACTATGATAACACAAGGAGTCGAAGTGATGAATCTTCCTGAATACAAAAATGCAGATTTTACTTTTAATCTTACCAATGCTGATTTCATGCTTCATGGAAAATACCGTGGTGGAATTGTATGTTTTTTAAAAGAATTAAAAGAAAAAAATAAATCACTCGATCCCAGTCGAATACATTTAGAATTTATAGAAGAAGTTGATCATTCCAATCCAATAGTAAAAAATGCTAAATGGGAATTGGACACATTAGGTTTTCATGTGAGTATTGATGACTTTTCCAAAAGCAATAATAGTGATACAAGATTATCACAACATGAAGCAATTGAAGGCGATGAATTGGACGTAGTAGATATGATAAAAATATCTGATGAAGGTGGTGTATTTGCAGAAGAGATAGATGAATTAGGATTTTATATTAGAGTTTTGGCTGGCGAATGTATTTTGGTTTTAGAACGATTTACAAAAGACAAAATTGAAGCTTTATTAGAAGAAAAATCCATTGACACAGAAGAAAAACACTGTGAAAAAACACTAAAGAAAACGCTTACCCCAAAAGTAATTCGAATGATTGCAGGAGCCCGAACCGATAGATCACTTCCTCGTTTGAGAGCTCAATCATACGAATTTGGACAACCATTTGATCCATTAGCCGCTAACGACGAAACAAGAATAAATGAAAAAAACAAAGCAGCTTAAATCAATCTTTATTATTGCACTTCTATCGTATTCAAAATACTCCACATCGCATCTCTATAATTAGCACTTCCGGAAATCCGAAAATGAGATTTTTCATCACGAGGATAATCTATGGTGATATAATTGTTTTCATTTATTTCTGTTGCTTCTTGTGGAGCATTGGAATCTTCTCTGATTATCAACCAAACCTGTGATTCGTTTAGATCTGAAAAATCAAATTTTGCAAAACCAATTTGAACTATTGCTGTTTCAGATTGCCCAAAATTTCTAAACCAAAACCCGTAGGGAACTTTCATTGAAAATCCATAAAAAGTACTCTCATAGTCAAAAGCTCTCTGATCAATAAGATTTTTGTAATCAACAATATTTTTCCCTGTTTTTGAAGATGATTTTGATATCAAATCAGACACTTCTTTTCGAGAATCTTTGATTTCAGCATTTGTATCAGCATCTAACACTTTATTAATCAACTTTTTAACTTCAGCTTTTGCTTCTTGAGTTTTCGTTTGAGGTGTGGTTTCAATATTGGATAGTGCATCATCCTTTGTTTCAGTAGTTAAAGATGGAATTTCTCGAATTTTATCTGCCTCCTTTGCAGCTTGAGCTTTCATATCATCTCTTTTTGCTTTTTTTACATTTTCTTCACCTTCTACAAAAGAATTCATAACTCGAAAAAAACCTTTTTTCTTTTCAAATTCTTCAAAACTGTGGGTAAATATAAATTGATATTTTTGATCATATAAATTTGAAAAGAGAGAAATATCTTGCCTTTCCCTACCAAACTCATCAGTAGATATCTCTTTACTCCCTGCTAAATTCGAAATTAGCACATTTGGATCAACATTTTTGTCTTTTTTGGTAAGATCTGTAACTGTAAATGTTAAAAACACCCTTCTAGCTGGATCATTTTTTCCTAAAAAATAAGCCGTCCCATCTGGGGATAATGAATATTCCCAATCCTTTGGAAAGAGAAAAGTAAAACGTTTGGTAATAAACCTTTCATCAGGTTGGTCTTCCCCTGCTTCTTTTTGTTCTTCAATATCCAATAGTTTTACTGACTCTACCCAAAAAATCTCTCGCATTTTTTCTTGACGAGTAATTCCTTCCATCTCTACTCTTCGACCTTCAAAATCTGCTAATCGAACAATTTCAGAAGCAATGTATGAAACGAGTTTTCCTTCTTTTTCAAGCCTATGTGTTGCATTTGTAGCAACTGAAACAGAAAAAGGAAAAATCTCCCCAGAAATAGTTTCAAGTTCTTCTTCTGGCAATCGAATAAACGGATCCTCCTTTTCAGGAAATACACAAGCTGTAAGTAATATAGAAAAACTAAAAAGCGTCAATAATAAGAGTTTTGGAATTCTTTTCATCACCAGGATTAATAGCATTACTCAAATAAAAATCAAGTATTTTTTGTGTCAAATTCAAAATCAACACCCCAAAAAAAATCTAAGAGAAAACTTAGGGTTTAGGGATCTAGAAAAAAATAACTTACCCATTTTGACGTCTTTTTGTTCGTCTTCTTCCTCCTTCGCTATACGTCCAGTATGAAATAAGCTTCGGCGGACAGGTTGTCAGCAAAGTTTCGACATATTACCAATATGACTCAACTTTCCTTCCTCGAATACGAAGCAAAAATCCTATCAAACCTGGGGATTTTATTTTTTTCCAGAACCCTTAGGAATAAAAATTAAATAGGCTAATCAAGTTCGCTCAAGATTTATGTTAGATTTGGAAGATGTTTTGCGTGAAAAATGGGAGGCGTGGCCAATCCCACTCCGAGTATTTTTTGCGTGAAAATCTTTCAAAGATGACATGAAGATTGAGATGAAATTGGCTAGTTTATTTGATTTTTATTCCTTAACAAAAAAATCCCGAAGTTTTGTGACCTCGGGATAGTAAATCTGCTTTTAGCTTTCAACCAAAATTGATACCTCAAGCAAGAAAGATTCACAATTCAGCTCCAGAAGTCCAACCAAAGTTGGCTTCGAAAACATGATTGCAAATAGGAATTTGTACTCAATGTAACTGGTTATCCGGTAAATCCTCCACCAGCTGTTTGGCTAAAACTCGCCGCACCTTGACTGGCACGAACAGCCGATTGACTGAAGACCTGGAAAGCCTTGCGGATTTCACCATGATCGTTTCCTGGGGTAAGAATCCACTCAGGAAGAATTCCCATTTCTTCAAAGATCTGATGAAAATTTGTATTGCCATTATCGATGCCCATAGCAGCAATAATATGGTTTTCACTTCGAAGCATATCTTTTATGATTTTTTTCACTGAGGCAGCATTTTGACGCATAGAGTGCACATCCTCTCCATCGGTAATGAGCAGGGTGACCGTACGACATGGAACTCCATTGTCTGAAAACTCCTGAGATTTGGCCAAGACAGTTGCGAGCAAAATAGCCGTTTGATCGTAAAGAGGGGTTCCTTGGTTGGGATCATAATTGGAGCTATTCATGCGTACTGATTGACTAAGTGGTGAATATGGATACAACACGTATCCATTCAGATACCGAGTATGAGCCAAAATACCATCGTTTTGTTTGG
>CAZQFO010000003.1:0-10219 GCA_964592695.1 uncultured Candidatus Peribacteria bacterium | reverse complement strand
TCGAGAGCATCCAAAACAGTGTTGTGACCATCACGAACTGCCTGAGCGTTTCCTGAAACGAAACGGATAGACCCGGAATCGTCAGGCATCATAGTGACAAGTACCACTTCACTGGCAGTAACGTCATCCACATCAATACCAAGTCCAGCTTGAATTTGTTCTCCCATATCAGGAATATTGATGACATTTAAGGTCGATTGTGAGACATTGTCATCATCAGCAGCATTGCCAAACAATTGTGAAATATTGACGTTCATGGTTATTCTCCTTTTTTGTGACCAATGTAGGCGAGGTCACGTGACCTCGCCTACAATGCATTGGAAATATTACAGCCCAAATCCCGGCCAATCCTCGATTAAATCAGTAGATTTGACCAAATTCATGCCAGAATCAGCATACCGTTGGAACGAATCATCCATCTGTGAAGTAAAGTCTACAATAAATCCCCCCTGGCCATCGGGAATCGTAACGGACGACATACAATCGACCAGGACATAAACTTTACGAGCCAATTCAGGATCCTGCTTTTGAATATCCTCCAACAAATCGTCAATGGAGGACTTCACACAGTGACTGGCAGCCTGACCAGCAATGATAACCCGATCAGAATCCAGAAGCGTACGCACAAAGCGGGCGTTTTTTTGCGCCAGTGGTTTTCCATCAAAACGGGTGGTAACCTCCGGACCGAGAACAGAATAGTTCTCAGTAAGTTCATTACCCCCCTTGACTTCGATTTTGGCCTGAATCTGACGCACATACGCCTGAAACATCCGTGCTTCTTGGATCACACCCACCAGACTGTATCCATCCGATCCCATCATGGTGTGCTCGGGCCAGAGGTACAATTGATATTTTCCAGCGCGTTCCAATTCGTTGCAGTAGTATTCCACCTGCTTGCGTAGCCAAGAATAATTACCATTGCTGAGCCAGGCAGCGATAGCAGGATTGGGTTGATATTTACCGAACCGAACATCGTTCACCGAGATGACGGTAAAAGGCGGAACCGGTTGCCTATCTTGATCCACCCAAAACGACGAAAAAAAGATCTGGAATGGAAAGTGCGAATCCATGGTCATGGTTGTCCTACTGATAACCGACAAGTTACGATAAAGAAACTCCGCTATACGCCGAGAATCATCAATCGCCCCAGTACCGCTCCGCCCACCAACGAAGAGAGTGCCTTCCGGGAAACAGAAATCCTTTTGGAGATCGATCCCCAGGAAGTGCACTTTAAGCCGGTCAGTCATGGAGACTTTGATGCCATTGACTTTTCGATATTCCTGAGCTGCGACGAAAAGATCGCGTTCGCTGGGACGATAGTTCCAGTTTGCGGCATTGTCAGGATTGAAAAATGAAGGAATAGGTGCTTGATTGGCCATGGTTTGTTTTCCTTTGCGTTGTTTGGGGTTCAAAAATTGAACATTGATATCGATAATGCGGTTTTCTCCGACACAAAGAGTATTGATTTTTAAATTTTAACACCCTTGCAAAGGAGAGGGATTTTTACAGAGACAAAGTGTGGATTAAAGATGAGAACCTTCTCTTTCGTGCTCACAAATCCAGTAATAACATCTTTAGAAGCATGAAATTACGAGTGTATGAAATAAACAGAAATCCAAGAGAAAGTACACAAAGATCTAATCCCAAAGCATGAAACACTTGCAAAGTTGAATGAGTTTGTGCTCAGGTGATAAACGGTATCATCTCAGTTTGAGGTGCCATATTTCCTGCGATAGCACCACCCCCAATCCTCCTTTTAGAGCGAAGAGGTGGGTATTGGAATTTACAAAGCGAGCAGTTTCCAAGAATTCTTTGGTAACACCCAAAGAGCTTCCCTGTAGTTCCACTCTCACGATGCCATCATCAGTAGAAGCAAACAACATATTGCCAACCGCATATTTTCCACGAAGAATTCCCAACCAACTTCCATCTTCAGCACCAATTTCGGTTTGAGACAAAAGTTGCCCCTTTGCATTCACCAGATATACTCGATGAATGGTTTTTCCGCTTTCTTGTGTAGCTGTTAAAAACCAGGCCACATTTTTTCCAAAAAAGCAGGTCGAATCGATGAGTTGTCCTCGTATCGGGGGTAATTTTATCGAGTCGTTAAGTCCTCCACCAGACGGATTAAAGACAAAAAATCGACTAAGATTTCCCGCTCGATAAAACCCGAATCCCATAGTTTGCCCCACCCAAAAGAGAGTTTGATTGGGAAGTACTTCCCCGATTTGCTCGGGATAAGAAATTCCCATCCGACCAATACGTTTGAGCTGTCCATTCTCCACAAAGAAGAAGTTTTCGTGATTTGCATCGATCAGAGGGAGTTGTCCATACGCATCCACAACCACTTGTTGCACATCATTTTTGTCATCGAAGACAAAAGCACTGTTTGATTTGGCCAAAATTGTGCAATTTCCGTTTATACGGAAGCGAATATAGGGATCGAGAGGACCTTTGGTAATAACTCGACCATCCTCTCTGTAGTACTGATCGTTTTGATGATAAATCCACTGCAGGTGATCGTTTTGATAATCCGCATAGAGGATGCGACCAGAAGTCCGAAAGATTCTGGAAAATGTTATTTTTCCAGTAACCACTTCTTTTACTGCTGGAGCAGGTGTTTGAACACAAGTCGGACAAACGCCACGCGCATGACAAGTACTACACTTGGCACATACAGTCCATCGCAGGTTTTCAATCAGGGGAAGTGGAAACGATCCCCTTTGATCCTTTTCGAATACCTGATGGAAGTATTGCAGCAGATCGTCCGGTAAGATACCAAATGGTCTAGCTGGTTTCGGATAACGAACTTCCGGATGAAAGATCGTGATCCGTTTCAACGACCGTTGATCATGCTTGATACAAATGGATTTGTCTTTTGGGCGGTAAATTCCACCATATGGTCCCACATAGAGCAGTGATTGCATGAGCATGATTGCATAGGCGTACCAATCTGAATCTGTTGTGTGTGGTTGTGTTAATGTTGGTACGTATACTTGTGGATCACATAACAGCGGATCCACAAATTTGCTAGTAAAAACGCGACAGGGAAAAGTACCAAACTGCATACTATCTGCATCAATGATATATGCCTCAGTATCTTTTACTAAAACGTTGAGATCATTGAAATCTCCAATTACAACATTTGCTTGATGAATGGCTAAAACCGTCGTGTGCAAATCCCGAAAGATTGCCATAACAGTATCATCATCAACACCTTTTTCACGAAATGACCGCTCTCCATAACGAAGCAGTACTTCCATGTTGATCAACATTTTCATGGTAAAGCCAACGATCTGTCGACCAGATCGATCAGTTACCAAATCCTGAGGTACAATCACCCGTAGAGGAAGATTTTGAGGAAACGCTGAAAGCTTGGTTTGATGTTCCAAAATGCGTCTTTCGGCTTCAATTTTGTCTTGCGACAAACCTTCGAAATCCAAATGATCAGGCGGTTTGAAGAGTTTCAAAACCTGTGTTTTGTTGATCTGATAGATGTCCGCTTCGCCTCCTTTGCCAATTACTTTTTTAGGAGAGAGCCGAACAGTTTTTCCATTTAATAATACATCCATAACATTCTCCTGGTCGTAGAAACGTCATAATGCGACGTCCCTACAACAGTTGTTTTCTTCGAACTACTACTAATGTGGTATCATCCCGCAATAGTCCGGACTTGATCCGTCCTCCTTCGACCGTTTCACGGTTGATGAGTGCCAAACGTCGTCGGATAATATCAGGATTGGTAAAGAATTTGCTTTCTGTCCAAAACTGATCGATTAATCCAACAGATTCATCTTTACCTGGTACCGGACGATCTGAAACCTCGATAAGGTCACTTGTACCATCTGTCCCAATGAGGAGTGAGTTAAGTTCTTCCGTGGGAATAGTTTCGACGATCTGAATTTTCAGCAATTCCGGAAAATGTTCCGAAAGTGAAGATCCAGTAAGGTTGTACATCAAATAAGGAGGAGCATTGTTGGGAAAGGGGCCAAGTTTGTGAGATTCTCCATTGAGTGCATATATCCCATCACCACAAGCAATCACATAGGTATATTTAGAAGTGACCAATGTGCCTACGAAAGCAAAAAGGAAGTAATCGTTAACAACGGAGGACAAACTCGGTCCCATAGCTTGAGCCAGTACAGAAAAATGGCTGAGTGTTTGCATCTGGATACGTTCCCAAAAAGATTCAGGGATTGCAGTATCGGGATCATTAACGAGAAGTCGTTCGGATGATTCGGCAATATACTGTGTTAGGATTTGTGCGCCGATCTGCGCTCCAACTTCACTGTGTGATCCACTCCCACAACCGTCACAGACAAAAGCAGTGAGACTATTTGTACGCTGACACCATTTGAAGGCATCATGGTTATTGGTCCACCCCGGCAAGCCGGGACGGGTATGATCTGTGCCCGGCACAGATCCTCCGCTGATTTGAAACATATCTGAAATGCACATGACATTTCTCCTGTGAGTTTGATTGGATGTTTTCATGAAAAAAATTATTATGTAAGAACATTACGATGCAACGTCCTTACGAATATTTAAGCCGAGATGTAAAAGAGCCAGTTGCACATTGAGTACAAACTGACAATATACTACATACAGACAACAAAAAGAGATCATAACAATGCCGTACTATCCCCCTGTTTTTACCTCAAGTAAGACAAATAGTATTAATGACGAAAAAATACTTTCAATACAAAATTGACCAACAGTGTTTGTCGACACCTAATTCATGGCATTTTTCATAAAAAATGAAATACACGGAAAACAATCAACCAAATGATCCTCTGCATCCAGTTCTTTGGGGGTAAAAATTGGCCAAATAAAATCAAATACCACAAAAAAGGTTATTGAATCTCATAAGGGTTCTGGAAAAAAATAAATACCCAGGTTTGAAAAGTAGTCTCCATTTCAATACTTTCTCACCGACTCCAAAATCAACTTATCCTCCAGAGTTTGCCCGGAAACGAAGCAAAATTTTGAAGATCTATTAGAAGTAGTCACCATTAAGTCTTTTAGATTGTTCTGAATGACCTGTCCATCCATTTCAACCCTCTGAGGACGTTTTCCAGACTCTAGAACAGATAATTCTACTAAATCAGATTTTTTTAACGACAATGATCTGAATGTAGAATTATTACCCGTCAATTGCATCGTATCACGAGAAGTAGCAACTATTCCTCTTGCATTTAAATTATAAGCTGTTGACCCCTGAGGAGTACAAATAATAAATCCATCTCCCATCACTCGCTCAATTTTTCGATTTCCATTTATATGAACATCTGTAGCAGCACTTTGAGGCAGCATTCGCATAGTTGAAATATCATTAAAAGCATATACCTCTTTCGTTCGATCTTGGATATCTCGAACTTTAATTTGTAAATAATTCAACTGTTCACATACCCCAGCTTTAATAGTTTCAACCAATCTTTCAATCCCTCCAATATGCTCTAAATCATTCAAAAACATCCCCTTACTCCGTAAATTACCTGCTTTGATTCCAAAAATAGGAGGTAAATTCGGATTATTCAAATCCTTACGAGCCTCCTGCAAAGCCGTTCCATCTCCTCCTAAAACTAATCTATAATCAGCATCTTGAGAATTATGAACTTCTGACACCCCCTCACTTTCTAGAATTGAACGAATATGTTCGTACATACTTGGTGCAAGTTCGGTATTGCCTACGGTAACGTGTAAATTTAAGTTGGCCATATGAAAAAATTTAAAAATCGTAAGTAATTTTTAATTTTTAATTACCCTTACCACCATCTCCGCAAAAAACTGATGATTAGCATACATCTGATTGATTCTTTCCGGCACAAGAGGCATCCATTCTACTGATTTGGCATCATCTCCAGCTACAGGATTCAAGGCATCTGCCTGCTCAAAAGGCAAATGTAGATGCCCAACAGTGGTTTCCACCCAGGCATTATCGGTGTTCCTCGGATCATCACAATACCCTTGATAAACGATTCTTGCTTTACTCATGTCTAAATCTACACTCGTTTCTTCTCTTAATTCACGAATTAATGTATTTTCCGGCAATTCTCCTGGATCTGCCATTCCCCCAGGAATGGCTCTTTCTCCAGAAGCATCTAATATTTCCCAAATTCCAGTATCTGGATTTTTTTGCATTCTCTCTCGGGTATCATTTCGTTCGATTACTAGCATTTCTATATTTCCGGTTTTCAGATTCTTTCGAGTAAGGATAGAATCTCCTGCAAAGTTAGCTCCCCATTTTCCCAGCTCGCCTCTACCAGTTATTCCAGTTCTGCCTCGTGGATTCATAGGATGATTTTTTTTATCAAATTTTAGAGGACCTTCAAAACTATCAAATGGCCTATCTACTTTTTCAATATCTTCAGAATCAGCCCACTCTGGTAGTGCCAAAATTTTTGGACTGACAAAATAAATGGGAGAATACTCAGAAAATAGGGCATCCCAACCTACTTTTTCATCACACACTTCTAGCCTTTCCGGGTAATCAACCGACTTTTGAAACCGAGATTTTGTATGGAGAGACGATTTTAAAATTCCCATCATATCAGATGTTACTATGTTAACATAGTTATCTATCGCATTTTCCACTTCAGAAAATATGTTCTCCTGATTTACCCGTAAAACAGTAAGGATTTTTCCTAACAAGTTTTCTCCTGGCCAGTTTTGAGGATCAATTTTTGCAGCATCTTCAGCGTCAAGCCCGATCCCCCATATGTTATCAAAAGGGCTAGCTTCGACTAATAATTCCCCTTTTGTATTAAAAAGGATTTTTAATAAATCTTCATTCTGAGTAAATTTATGATAGTTTCCTTCATACACAATTTGGACTTTGTTTTCATCCCAAATACGTTGATCAAAAAAAGAAACTTGTTCCCCCAGTTTTTTTTGCTCATATGGACTTTTTTCTTTCAAAATTTTTTGAACTGTTTCATGATCATTAAATAACACAGCTTTCCTCCACATCATATACTGTTCACAACAATTAAAACGATTTCCATCTGTATAAAAAGCACTCAAATACCATTGAGAAAAGGGCGATTCTTTTTGCCAGAAAAATTCAAACTCTGTGTAATTAAAGCTTTCAATAGTTTTGTTGAGTTGAATAATACTAATATCTGGAACTGATTTAATAGTAGCTGATTCCATTTTTAATAATTAAACACATCTTACCTAGTCTATTTCACACAAAAGTCAATTCATTATCTCCTGAACAAGATTTTCAAGACGCTCTTTCCCTCTTAATTTCCCCATCCACTCCTTCGGAATATCCTCTACTCCATTTTGCACACCAATCAAACCTCCGGCTATTGCCGCATAAGTATCAGTATCACCTCCCAGACAAGTGACTTCGTATATGGCTCGACGATAGGACTCAAACTGCTGCCAGACCCAAAGAGCAATTTCTAGTGCATCTGCTACCAAAAATGTTGGATTCAAATCACTATTCGTGCATTTTTGAAAATTCCTACTTAAAACCGCTTCAATTTTTGGAGGTAGAGACGGAAGTTGTTCTTGCACTCGATTAATAATTTCTCCTTTAGGAACACCATCTAGGATCAGGTGAACGATTTTTACATACGCGGCACAAGCAAATCGAGCTTCATCACTGTTGTGCGTAACGGATGACGAATCAATCGCCTGCTTCAGCACTTCCCGGCTATCGGTTTTTCCATAATTCCAGAGTGCCAAACTCATGATCCTCATCAGGCTTCCTATACCCTGTGGTTTGGAATCAGTTTCAACAAGTCTTTTTTGCAGTTCTGATTCTGGTGCTCTCAAAACTCGTTTGGTCTGCCCACCCCATCCTACGGCACGGTTTTCTGGAGATCCGTCTCCATCTTCCAATCCTTTTTTGTATCTTCGAAACTGATCGACTACATCAAATCCTTTTTCGGTCACACTTTCTCCCAAAAGCAACATCTGAGTGGTGTCATCTGTGTAAGTTCCTGCCGGAACTCGATCATTCCAGTGATCATAATCTCGCATTTGTAGATCATTAACAGAACGTAAAAGTTGAGCCACTTCTTCAGCACTTTTTGTTTCATAAGCTGCGGCTATGGAATCTCCTACAGCAGTTCCATAGATACCTCCTCGTACTTGATCTGAAAAATTTAAACTTGATTCGACAGCCGGTTGTGTAATTTTTTTCATAATAATAAATGATTAGAGTGATTAAGAATTAAGCAATTGCGCTTTTAACGCTTTAAATCTTCGAGTGAAATACGCTCCTGACTGACTCTCTCTGAGATCAAACCCAAACGCTCTACGAGAAACGGTGATAATTGGTGGTGCTTGTATTCGTTTAAATACACTGTTTTTGTACCCCTTCCATTTGTGTTCCAAATCAGCAATGAAACTTTTTGCATTAGGATAATATTTTGCCACGGTTCCTTTTGGTATATTCAAAAGTTCATCAATATTGCTATTTGCATAAGCTTCCAGAATTTCTTCTGGGTCTTTTCTGAACTCAACAAAAGCACGAATAAGCCGGTCATGATATTCATAATTAATTGGATCGCCTTTGCCCTCATCTATGTTTTGATCATCAGATAATTCCGCAGACGGTGGTATATCGATAATGATTTTTGGAATTACCGGTTTTCCGTAAGAACGTTGCATTGCAACATCCTTACTATTTATATAACGCGCCAATTGAAACACCTCCTGCTTGTAAATATCTCCAATAATAGAAACGGATCCATTTATATCTCCATAGAGCGTTGCATATCCAAGTGCTATTTCAGTTTTGTTTCCATTATTTACAAACACGGCTTCCTCTGCCGAAGCAATCGATGGCAAAATCCGACCACCACGATCTCTTGCCTGGATATTTTCTTTATCAAGACCGGAAAGCTTTATGGATTTTTTTTGACCGATTTCATTCAGCTTTTCAAATTCCAAACCATCAATCTGTTCAGTTGTGTGATCTACTGATTCCTGAATCGGTACTATAGAATAGTAAATTCCTAAATTTTCAGCCAATTCCCGAGCTGCATCTTTAGTCGTATCAGAGTTGTATTTGGATGGCATATTCACCGCATAGACATTTTCTGCCCCCAGAGCTTCTACAAGCAATGTTGCTGAAACCGCCGAATCGATCCCCCCAGAGAGTCCAATAACCGCTTTTTTAAATCCTTTAGAAGCAAAAAATTTACAAATTCCATTGATAAGTGCCGCGTGAAGTTCTTTTGCATCTTGCATTTCTGTTGTTTCGAAACCGTTGATATATGTCTTGGAAGCATTGCCTTCCTGGTATGTAAAAGTTGTCTCTTCATACGCTGGTAATTGGACCACTGGTTTTCCATTCTCATAAACCGTACTGCTTCCATCGAAATTGAATATATTTTTTCCGTTATCTTGAGATCCAACATTATTCGCATAAATAAATGTAATTCCAGAATATCCCACTCGATCTCGAACCACCTGGTGACGTTTGGCATTTTTTCTCCAGGTCCAGGGAGAACAGGACAGATTAGCTAATATTTCTGATCCATTTTTGATCAATACACTGATCGGATCATCGGCATAATCATCACTCCATATGTCTTCACAAAGAGAAACTCCAATTTTCTTACGTGTATTGCCAACCATAATTTCAAATGGCTGAAGTACTTCCTTCAGTGGCAAATTCATTTCTTGAGCCAATTGCAGAGCTGAATAGAAGTATCTCTTGTCATCAAACTCACGATAGTTCGGCAAAAGTGTTTTTGGAGTCCACCCTTCAAAGACTCCGTTTGAGACAAATTCCCCTCCTTGAGCAACGAATCCAGCATTGTATTTTCGTACTCGTCCATCTTCGTTTTTCTTAGACCACTCAGCTTTTACCGATCCCCATACTGCAGCAATCGTGCCATAAGTAGCTTCGGCAATTTCCCGATTGTAATCTTCGCAGTCCCGAATAAATGCTTCATTGTCCCATTCATCTCCAATGAGATATCCAGGAATCGCCATTTCTGGAAAAACAATTAAATTATCTCCTCTATCTCGAGCCCGATCAATCTCACGAATAATTTTTTCCGCATTTAGATCCGGACAACCGGGCAGGATATCCATCTGTACAATGGAAATAGATGGTGATTCTGATGGTGTAGTTTCCATTATATTATGTGAAAATTAATAATTATTTGTCATCCCGAATCGATACCTTTCTACTTTTGATGTAATTACTCCAATGACGTACCAGTAAAAAAAACTAAAGTTGTAGTTTTTGCGA
>CAZQFO010000002.1:0-41721 GCA_964592695.1 uncultured Candidatus Peribacteria bacterium | reverse complement strand
CCCATTTTTCACGCAAAACATCTTCCAAATCTAACATAAATCTTGAGCGAACTTATATGCTTTTCCCAGAACAAGAAAAGGAAGTATAAACCTCTTGTTCTAAACAGAAGAAGAGAACGATCAAATAGCGAACTTAGGGCCTAGACCCTCTGACCAAGTTTATCGTCTCAACCATACACAAGAGAATCAATAAGTAGGTTAGGAGAGGAGGGTAATACTTCCACCCTCCCCATCCTCCATAACGAATAAGTTAATTCCAGTGTATCGGATTTGAGACCAAAGTGCATCTCTTTTTTTGTTAGAATTATTTCTTTCTATTTTTTAATTCTATCAACATGAGATATATCGGTATCGATATGGCAAAAGATGAGTTTCAGTTTTGTATCCCCAATGAGGTAAACACCAAGTTGGAAAACAATCGAAAAGGATTTCAGAAGCTATTAAAACATCTAGAATCTGGAGACATTTTAGGGGTTGAGTCCACCTCTAAATTATCACCATCCACTAGCTCTATTCTATTTAAAAAAAGGATATAAAGTTTTGGAAATTAATCCGATTGTCACAAACCAGCAAATCAGGGCTACTGTTAGGAAAAAGAAAACAGATAAGACAGATGCAGAGTTGATTTCTCAATCAATTCGAGATGGAAATGGACATATGATGACCGAGAAATCATTGGGTAATTCATTGAAGAAGTTGATCAGAGGAAGAAAATACCTTGTCAATATGAGAAGCAATATCAAGAAAAAATTAAAGTCTTATGATAAGGATGTTTGTGACGTGAAGAGCCTTCAGAAGACATTTAAACAGACAAAGAATCATCTGGATAATCAGATAGAAAGGATTGAGGAGCAAATTGATTCTTATAATGATGAAGACATAGATATATTAAAATCCATTCCTGGTGTTGGAAATGTTATTGCTACTGGAATTAGGGCTGAAATTGGAGATATTGATAAATTCAAATGCAGAAAAGCTTTAACAGCTTTTGCTGGGTTAGATCCAAAACTAAATCAAAGTGGAACAGTTAATTCAACAGGCAGACTTACGAAAAGAGGAGCAAGTGCTTTGAGGTATTTCTTATTTATGGCAGCTCATTGCAATATTTGTAGCAACTCAGTTTTTACAAAATATTATCAAAAACATAGAGACAATGGGAGATCTTATAAGCAGGCAGTTTGTGCTACTAGTAGGAAAATATTGGAAATAATATTTGTTCTACTCTCTCGTCGAAAACCTTTTGATGATCAATTTGGCCAAAGTAAAACATGATTTAAAATTTTGTCATATTTTTAAAATGCAACACTTGATCTATTTTTTTGTTCATGATTTGTGATTAATTAAGATACTCAAATTTAGGATCCAAAAAAAAGTAGAAAAAAGTTTTGACAAACCATAGTAGGTCTTGATCGGAAACGCAATTAAGTTTACAGAAAAAGGAGAAATTGCCGTTGGGGTTAAAGTGGAGTCGATGACCAATGGAAAAATAACCCTCCTTTTTTCTGTTGTTGATACTGGTATTGGAATTCCTGACAATATGATTGACAGGATATTCGAAAGTTTTACACAAGCGGATGGTTCTACAACTCGAAAGTTTGGAGGAACAGGGCTTGGTACTACGATTTCCAAGGAGTTGGTGGGACTTATGCATGGGCGTATCTGGGTAGAAAGCCAGCTAAATAAAGGCAGTACATTTTTCTTCACGGTTTGCTTGGGAATTCATGAATCAGGAGCCGCAGATAATGTAGGGAACGAAATAGAGGGGGCGCATTCTCGATTCGAAATGGAGCCTGGAGAGACTGATGAAATACCGGTGTTTGATCAGGAAATAATCCAAATCCTGATTTTGGTGTTTAATCAACTCTCCAATTATCTGGATGAAGGAGATCAAGAAGAATCGGAAAAGCTTGTGTCTCAGATGTACGACATATTCAAATCTTCTCAATCAAAGAGGATAAACATTCTGGAGCAAAAAGTTGAAGAATTTGATTTTGAAGGGGCTCAAGAAATTCTAACAGAAATTGCATCGGCATGCAAAATACCATGGAGAGGAGAATCAGAGAATGGATGAGAAAATTACAATTCTTGCTGTGGACGATACACCAGATAATCTCACTGTCCTGAAGCAAATTTTGGGAAAACTCTATAAATTGCTTTTTGCCAACAATGGGGATGGTGCCATCAGGCAACTTCGGAAGGGAATACAAAAAAGAAAGCTGCCGGATTTGATTCTCTTGGATATCATGATGCCGGGAAAGGATGGATATGCTGTTTGTCAGGAAATAATGGAGGATGAAACACTGCAGAATATTCCTGTCATGTTTGTGTCTGCGAAAAAAGAAGCAATAGATGAGGCCAGAGGGTTCGAATTGGGAGCAGTAGACTACATTACTAAACCATTTGATCCGCTGGTTATCAAAACTCGAATAAGTAGGCAACTTGACGCTTCGTCTAATAAAAATAGACTAGAGAGACTCGTTAGAAGGCGAACTGATGAGCTTGCAAGATCTCAGCGTGATGCCATAAGCATGCTTGGGGAGTGTGGACATTACAATGACACTGACACGGGAGTTCATATATGGAGAATGGCGGCTTATTCTGAAGCTTTGGCGAGAAGTATAGGGTGGAACACTCATGAAGTAACACTTCTGGGGTTAGCGGCCCCCATGCATGATATGGGGAAAATAGGAATTCCTGATTGGATTCTATCTAAACCAGGAAAGCTTGATGCAGATGAGTGGAAACAAATGGAATCACATACCATAATTGGGAAAAATATTCTTTCCAAAGGGGGGACACCACTTTTTCAAATGGCCACAGAGGTGGCATTTTCTCATCACGAAAAATGGAATGGAGAGGGGTATCCTCAACGTTTGTCCGGAGATGTAATTCCTCTCTCTGCACGGATTGTTGCCATAGCCGACGTTTTTGACGCATTGACAATGCGTCGTCCATATAAAGATCCATGGTCAATAGAAAAAACTGTGGCAGTAATGACCAAAGATGCAGGAACTCACTTTGATCCTGAATTGATACCTTGTTTTAGAGAGGTCCTTTTCGAGATTTTGGAGATCAAATCTCGATTTGATGCACAGGGACAAGGAGAGTAAAATACAGACGAAATGTATCGGCGGCAGGTTTATCTTGTCGTCGATTTTTTAGATTCCCAATGTCTGACTCTGAGATCTCGGATCTTTCGTGGGGATTGTCATTCCCAAATGTTCAAATGTAGCATTGGTCGCCAAACGACCTCTTGGAGTTTTTTGTAAAAGCCCTTCCCGAATAAGAAACGGTTCAATCATTTCTTCTACAGTGTTTTCATCCTCTCCAATTGCAGCAGCTATGGTTGAGAGTCCTACCGGTCCACCACTAAATTTTTCACACAGCGCCTGTATGTATTCCTGATCAGAATAATCTAACCCCCTGTGATCAACAGAGAGGTCTTGTAGCCCCTTTTTTACGACAGGAGTTGTTATGAGTCCTTCGTGCAAGATTTCAGCAAAATCACGCATCCTGCGAAGGAGCCTATTGGCGATTCTAGGAGTTCTTCGTGCTGATTTAGACAAATGTTCAGCTGCTTCAGAATGTATATCTATACCTAATATTTTTGCGGACCGCACTATAATTTGCTGGATTTCATTCGGTTCATAAAACCTCAATTTCTCCACATGACCAAATCGATCCCTCAGAGGATTAGCTAGCATAGAAGCTTTTGTCGTGGCTCCTACCATCGTAAATTTAGGTACATTAAGTCTCATTGTTCGAGCAGAAGGCCCTTTTCCCACAACCAGATCAATTGCAAAATCTTCCATGGCGGAATAGAGTATCTCTTCTACCGGTCTTCTGAGTCTATGAATTTCATCAATGAAAAGTAAATCATTTGGTTTGAGATTTGTCAAAATAGCAGCCAGGTCTCCCGGTTTTTCTAGTGCTGGGCCGGATGTTATGCGTAGCTGCGTTCCCATTTCCGAAGCCAAAATCATTGCAAGAGTAGTTTTTCCTAATCCCGGAGGCCCATAAAAGAGCGTATGATCTAAAGGCTCTTCCCTTTTTTTAGCCGCCTGGCAAAAAACCGTTAGATTTTGCTTTACTTCTTTTTGTCCTACATAATCATCAAATGATTGTGGACGAAGTTTGTTATCAAATGTATCTGTTTCTTCTGTATTTGTAGCAGAAGTGACAGAAGTTGTCTTGGTTTTTTTTGCAGTGTTTTCTTCTATGATCATGGGTGGATTTTATTGTAAGAAAAATAGCTTGCATTTCAAATTAAATTCTGCTATAATACGCTGAATTTTTGAAAAAACTCAAAATGAAAAAACTCAAATGTCGGCTTTCGTTTGATCAAGAAAAGGAGAATCTAGTTTATTTAATGGATCCTTCAAAAATGGGCGGACAAACAGAAGAGTTTCCTCCCATATTATCATTTAGTACCACAGCAGATGTATATAAACTTGATTTGGATGGAAATCCCTCACAAGCTGTTGGATCTATTGAGTTTATAGAAAAAGTAAGAGGTGTGGGAGTGCGTGTAAGAAGGATTATTGACTACGATCCCAAAAGTGAAAGATATGATACCGTTTTAGTTTCTTATGACGGGGAGCCTCTTGTGCAGGGTAATAAATTGAAAAAGGAGGACGTTATGGCTTCCGTGCAATCTCGAATTGCAGAACTGGAAAATTTTTATAATTCCCCTCATCGGGGTGTTGGTAGAAAATAAAATTATTACTTCAGATTTGTATCGTTAAGATCATAAAGTCGTTTTGCATTTTCATATAGGATTTCGGCAGTTTCATTTACTGACATATTTTTTAAATCAGCAATTAGTTCCACTACATCAGTCAAAAATGAAGGCTCATTTAACTTATGCTGATTTTTAAATCCTTGTGGCACGAGAAATGGGGCATCAGTTTCAGTAACTATATATTCTATTGGGATATTTTTTATGACGTTTCGGATGTTTTCCGCCTTTGGATAAGTAGCAATTCCACCGATCCCAATAAAAAAACCGTAAGATTGAGTTATCTCTTGAGCAAAATCTATATCTTCCGTAAAACAATGAATAGTCCCTCTTATTGGTGTGATATCATCATACTTCAAGTCTAAGCTGTTTTTACGAAGAAATTCAAGAGTTTCATTTCTAGCGGATCGAGAATGGATGATTATCGTTCGATTAAATTTTTGTGCCAGTTTTATGTGAAAAAGAAAAGAAGTCTCTTGAGCGGCTCTGAGTTCGGCAGAATCATTATGATAAAAATCAAACCCAGTTTCTCCAAATCCAACGATATGATCTTTGTTTTGCTCAAATACCTGCTCAAACCAGACCATTAATTCCTTTAAATTTTTACAATGCAATTCATAATTCTCAAATCCGGAAATTCGATGCTGTTGGGGTTTTCCTAGATTGTGTACATCCGTAGGATGTAATCCGAGAGTAGAATAATGTCCCTTATTTTTTTTTGCCAGATCAAGCGCTGCAAGCGAGGAAATTTCATCACAACCAATCTGAACTTGGAGCTGTACTCCATGTTTTTCAGCACGCTTCATTACCTCTGATCGAGTGTTGTCCAATGCTGGAAAATAGACGTGAGTGTGAGTATCTGCAATTGGATAGGGGATGTTCATGTTAAAGAAAACTTGCGGATCGGAGAGTAATGATTAATGAATAATGATCAATGAGTAATATCCATTACACATGCAAATATTTGAAACTGTAATTACTTGAAACTTGTGTTTGACGAAAGTAAAAAACAAACTATAACTTTTATGTAGTGCATAATTGTTTAAATTTTAAAAAACATGTCCTTTCTCGACACCAACATTTTTGCAAAAATAATTTCCCGAGAAATTCCAGCCGACATTGTATACGAAAATGAGCGGGTTATGGCATTTAAGGATATTAATCCCAAAGCAAAGGTTCACATCATAATAATACCAAAAGCCGAAATAGTAACAGCAAAAGAAGTGGATGAAAATAATCTCTCCCTTTTTGGAGAGCTTTTTCTTGTTGCCAGATATGTAGCAGAACAAAATAATTTAATGGGATACAAGCTGCATATGAATGTGGACGAAGAAGGAGGGCAGGTCGTGCCACATGCGCATCTGCACCTACTAAGTCCGGATTATAAATCAGATCTTTAGAGAGTTGGTAAAAAGCAAGACGTGCAAATGTCAATCATAATAGTTACGGCTCCTTTGCAGATATGATGATACTGCAGACTTCTTATGTGACTGCTGAATTGTTACTTTAATTTTTCATTTTTTAATTCCGCGTAGCGGTAGCCCTTAAGCTTTTCCTAGAGTTGCTTTTCTTTCGTCCCAATTTACCGGACACAGATCTCCAGTCTGAAATGCCTTTACTGTTCGAAGTAATTCCTGCGGATTTCGTCCGACTGGTAAATTATTAATTGTCATAGATTGTAATACCCCATCAGGATCGATGATAAATGCTCCACGGAGACTCATGCCATCATCATGGAGGATTCCATAATCATAGGAGATATCCTTTGTGAGATCTGAAAGAAGTGGGAAACCTAGTTTTGCAATCTGCTCATCTGCGTCAGCCCAGCCCTTGTGAGAAAAAACAGAATCAACAGAAGCGCCAATAATCTGACAGTTTACTTTATCAAATTCTTCTCGTATTTTTCCTAGTTCAATCAGTTCTGTGGGACAGACAAACGTAAAATCAAGCGGATAAAAGAAGAGCAGTACCCATTTCCCCTTGTAATCAGAAAGGGAAATCTTTTCGTCAACGCTACCCTTTGTAAAGGCGGGAGCGGTAAAATCAGGTGCAGGCTTGCCGATTGCCAAAAAATCAATTTTTTCAGACATGCTTAAGATAGTTTAAATCATATGAGAGACTTCTTTTTAAAAAAAATTACAAGAAAAGTAAAGAAAAAAAGTTTGCATTTTTATGAATAACCACGAAAATACCACGCGTTATTCATTATTTTTTAACCAAAATCAAAATGAAAAAAGGAGCTCGAGTATTTGTAATGTTTCTATGTGGGATATTATCTTTTGGGGGGATGGCGAGTTTGACATATGCCGTTGGAGGAGTTGGAGGAGCTCCTCTTAATCCTCTTAATCCAGATCACAAAGGATGGTTTATGTATCAGCTTGGTGCAGGAGAGAGTTATGAGGATGTTTTTGTGGTGAAAAACACCACAAATCAGGACTGGCTTGTAGAAGTTTATCCTGCCGATCAAATCCCTTCTTCTAGTGGGGGGTTTGCACTTAAGCAAAAAGTTGAAAAAATGGAAGCAATGGGGGTTTGGATAAAAATGGCCACCAATGAAATATTATTAAAAGCTGGACAGGCGAAGAAAATTCCTTTTACCATTAGTATACCTCAAGATGCTATACCAGGAGAGGTTGCGGGAGCTATCATGATGGAAAAAAAGAGCCCAGAAGAAAAAGAAAAACCAACTTTTTCAGGAGGAACGGGGGTTCGGATTTCTTTGCGGACAGGGACTCGGGTTTACAACACTATACCAGGGAACGTCGTAGAAGAGTTGACGCTATTAGAAGGGTCTTCTGCGAAGCTGAAGGTAAAGGATGTTACTCGAAAAGAGTGCTTTAAAAAAATGTCCTCTATTACGAAGTTAAGATGTTTTCTGCCGAGGGAAGGGATTAAATCATATGCATTTTCTCACAAAATTAAAAGTGCTGGAAATATCTCGACTCAAGTGAAATTTGAAACTATAGCGAAAGACATATCTGGAGATGAAGGAGAGGTTATCTTTGATAATTCAGAGAAGCCACCTATTTTTCGTGTGTCACCAGGAGCCACCTTCGATTACAATGGGGCGATTCCAAACCTGCCAAAATATGGGGAAATCGAGCTCGTGTCAAAAGTTTCTATGATTGATCGAAATGGGGTGGAGACGTTTTTGGGAGAAAGGACTTTCTCAACGATGACCTATCCAAAGAATGATATCTTGTCCGTTGTCTTAGCTACGGTATCAGGCGTGATTTTATTGACGCTGTTTAGTGTGTACCGAAAGATAAAGTATAGTGGGAAAGGCTGGGTGGTTCAGAAAGTTAAAGCGGGAGAAACAATAACTGAAATAGCAAAAGAACATAATATCGACTGGGAGTTTCTAGCGAAAGTGAACGGAATTGGACAGCCTTATATATTGAACAAAGGGGATAAATTGCGCGTTCCACCAAAAAAATAGTAGTGTTTTATAATAAACGTAGGGGCGGTTCAATTTGAAAATTTTGCACTTTTTTTTGATAGATGATACGATTAATTTGTTGAATAATTCTTTTGTACCTTTTAAGTTTTTAAATCATAAAATGAAAAAGTATTCCTCTTTACTGGCATCGGCTTCGATTCTTTCATTAGTCATAGGTTTTGGATTAAACAGTGTGTCCGCACTGGATGAGACAGAGCTCTCCATTACTGTAGATCCAGGTATCTTGACCGTGTCTATTGTGGATGATGTGGGAGATTTGGTTCCAGCTCCAGAAGTGCCTTTTGTGCCAGTTACGACACAGTTTGTTGATCAAGCAACAGATGGAACCTTGGGGATAATGGCGGGTGATACGGATCCTCCGTTTTCAGTAGGAACACCATCTACCACTCAGCAAATATTATTGTCAAATCCAACTGATACCGAAGCCTGGACAGTGACATTGGCGGCTACAGATGGGCCGACTGCAGAGTGGTCAGATGGGACGAATTCTATGGATTTTAATGGGCTAGCTGCTAACAGTGAAGGGCGGTTAAGTTTGTCTCCGCAGGATGCAGGAGTTGTTATCGCAAAAGTCAATTATGATGCGTCAAATGGGCAGATCGATTCAGTCGATTCGAGTGCAGGGGCTATTACGGGAGTGACGGCCGGATCAGATGCTACATTTTTGGAAGGAACCGTTAATAGTATTACTGTTTTTACTGCAGATAATTCTGCAGATGATTATGCATCTTATGTGCTTCGTGAGGTTCCGATGTCTCAGAACATCCCAATGCAACAGGAAGCAGGAGATTATGTTCTAAATATGGTGTTAACTGCAAGTTAGTATTGAGATTTTAGTTTTTTTATTTAAGTTCGTCTATAATACAAATAATGAACCATCTAGATACTTTTTTTCGTCCTAAAACAGTCGCAGTAGTTGGAGTTTCTAAAAAAAAATCCAAGGTTAGTTCAGTTGTTTTTCAGAACATAATTGAATCAGGATATTCTAAGAAACTCTATGCCATCAATCCTAAATATGCAGGAAAAAAACTTTATAACAAAAATTGTTATAAATCTTTAGCAGAAATTAAAGAGTCTATAGATTTGGTCGCTATAGTAGTTCCATCTGAATATGTAGAATCGGTGATAGATGATTGTGTAAAAAACAAAACTAAAAATATAATCATTATTTCTTCTGGTTTTTCTGAAATTGGAGAATTAGAAAAAGAGAAAATAATAGCCTCTAAGTGCAAAGCTCATGGAATAAATCTATTGGGTCCTAATTGTCTTGGGGCGATATTTCCTCATCAAAATCTGAATGTCAGTTTTTCTGATGGACAACCTAAAAAAGGGAATATCGCATTTATTTCACAGTCGGGTGCTTTTTGTACGGCTATATTAGATTGGGCGAATCAAAAAAACATTGGATTTTCTCATTTTATTTCCCTTGGAAATAAGGCAGATCTCTCTGAGATTGATTTCCTAGAATCACTAGCAGATGATTCAAAAGTTGAGATGTTTGCACTTTATCTTGAATCTCAAAAGGATGGACACCGTATACTTAAATTAATATGTCGAATATCAGGAAAAAAGCCAGTGATTATTCTTGAGCCAGGAAAATTTAAAAATGCACAACGAGCTGCTCAATCTCATACCGGAAATCTAGCCCCTGATTATCGTGTTTTGCAGTCTGCGTTTCAGTATTCTGGAGCTATCCATGTGCAATCTATGAGAGAAATGTTTCAGGGGATTGAGATTTTGACTTTTTCTAAAAATAAAAATCTTGGTTCAAGGGTTTGTATTGTGACGAATGCCGGAGGTATTGGAGTTCTGTCTACCGATTTAATTGAAGAAAACAGTCTGCAGCTTAGTGCCTTGTCCTCAGAAAAAAAGCAAAAATTACGTGCTATTTTGCCCGCAGAAGCTAATGTTCATAATCCTGTAGATCTGGTAGGAGATGCACCTGCAATCCGATATCAAAAAGCTCTAGAAATTCTTTTGGATGAGGATGGAGTAGATCAGATTTTGGTATTGCTTACCCCCCAAAGTACGACAGAAGTCGATAAAACGGCAAAGTTATTATCAACACTTTCTAAGAAAACTAATAAGAACATCGTTGCGAGTTTTATAGGTGGTGAACAAGTCGTTTCTGGAAGAAAGATTTTAGAAAAAAACAAAATACCATCATTTGAATTTCCAGCTGATGCTATAATTACAATGGGATTGATAGCTAATTATAAAAATCAGATTGAATGTAGTCCGGAAGACAAATTTTTGTCGATTCCAAATCCTGAAATTGAGACAATGATAAATGAGGCAAAATCAAAGGAGTTAAAATCACTTCCCCATTCATCTGTCAGAAGGCTTTTGGAGATTTATAATTTGGATATTCCTTTGTCATCGACATTTATAGATAAAGAAAAGGCAAGGCAGTTTATAAAAACACTTTTTCCTCATAAAGCCGTAATGAAATTAGTAGCCCCGGATGTGTTGCATCGGACCGAAATGGATGGAGTGTTTTTGGATGTAGTGGCACTTGATAAGTTTGATCATGCTTGGGACCACCTATGTCAATCAATTTTACAACAGGGGTTAATAAATGCCGAAATTCAAATTCAAGCACAAATAGAGGAAGGACTGCAAATAATCCTGGGGATTAATACCGATCCAAATTTTGGAAAAGTGATGATTTTTGGGGCAGGAGGGATTTATACAGAAGTTTTTGCAGATACTAGCTTGAGAGTGCTTCCTATACAAAATTTTGAAACAATGATCAATGAGACAAAAATTTCACACATACTAAAAGGTACCCGAAATGAAGCCCCAAAAGCCATTGGAAAATGCATCGAAATCATGCAAAAGCTTCAACAGCTAGCACTGAATTATCCAGGAATTAAGGCCATAGATATTAATCCAGTAATTATGACAGAAGATAGAGCTGTTTGTGTGGATTTTAAGGTGTTAGTTTAGAAGAGCGACTCTTTAACCAACTGATTTGCTACAACCTTCAGAATTATCTTTCCCAACCCTTTTCTAGAGTTTCCTTTAGGGTTATTGTTCAGCCATCTCAGGGCATCATCCAATTCAGAAGTACTTACCGGATAATCCACTAGCTTTCGCAGATATTCATATTGCAGGATTACCGGAAGATTTAAAAAATCAGAAACCATTATGCCCTTTGACATATCCATATCGACTGAGTCAAAAAGATAATCTGAAACCAATCCAAACGTATTTGCTTCTCTCACAAAAACCTGTTCGAGGTTCGGTGTGATTTTTCGTAATTCAGGAAGTACATTCTTTCGAATCAAATTTCTATGAAAATTTATATCTTCGTTTGAAGCATCAGATCGAAATTCAAGATTATGTTCTTTCGCATATAGAATCAGATCTGACTTTGGAATTCTCCAAAAAGGTTTTGTTGAAGTATCAAAAGGAGACAGTCCATCTGGACCACATCCTTTTGTTAGTCGAAAAATCATAGTCTCTACCAGATCAGTAGCATGATGAGCTGTTAGTATGCGATCCGCCCCAAAGTGCTTCTTAGCTTTTTGTGCTAAATTTCTTCTAGATTCTCTCCAGGTAGCTTCTTTATTCTTTTGGGGTAATATGTCTAGCTTTTTACCAAAAAACGTCACCTTTGCTTGTTTGCATAGCAATTGTACAAAATTAAAATCAGTGTCGGAGTTATCTCTTGTATTATGATCCAAGTGAAAAACAGCAATATTATTTACAGGTAAATTTTTAATCGCCATTTCAAATAATACTCGTGAGTCGATTCCGCCAGACACCATCAGTAAACACTTTTGGTTCACTAATCCTTCCTGATCTATAAACTGTTGAAATACTTTCTTTATGTTCATCTAGATAGATTTATACAGTATTTTAAAAAAAGTGCAAAAAAGTCTTGTGTTTTAATTTTTGATGTGTTATAATACTTTAATCAGTTAGCTAGTTCTAATTGATTAAAGTGTTCGTTCTTTTACAGTTTGTTCAAAATTTGTTTCTGGTTTAATACATGAAAAATATTAAATCTATTGAAAGAAGAAATCTTTCCCTATGTCAAAAAAAACTGATTTAATCAGAAAAAAAAAGGAAAAATCTAGAAAACTTTAATGACATGAAGTACCTAGAGGTAAGTAAATCGTAGAAATACATTGAAAAGAAGTACCAAAAAAAGAAAACTTCTCATCCGAAATTACTATATAAAGGATGCCAAAAGTGAATAGAAAAGTAATTAGGGCTTGGGAAAAAATAAGTTTTCAAGTTCGCATAGATTTGCATCAGATAGATTTATAAAAAATCGAAAGATATCGGGATATGTTGAGACTTTTTTAGAAATTTAGATGATGTGAAGCTATGATGAAATTGGAAAGGTTATTTTTTCCCAAGCCCTTAATAAGGGTAACCCACTTATTTCTATTAACAATCTAGTGGTCCTATTGGGTTCATGGGGTGTTAGAATTGGATAAGCTCATTCAATTAAAAAAACAGAAGCTATTGTGAATTAGTAACATAATTCATAACGAAAGAAACAAAAAAAATAAATCGATAAAAAGAACAAAAACACAAACTATACAAAAAACCATCTAAGGGGAATAATCTGACGATGGTTTTTTTGTTGACTAATTATTTTGCAAAAACTAATTTGATTACAAAAAATAAAAACTAACCCAAAATAAAATGACCAGTCTTCAATCCGTTTTCACCACTACTAAGTGGACAGTAGTAATTATCGTTGCGATTATTGCTTTCTTTTCTGTGAATCCCTTCGTAAATATTGAAGCAGGACATCGAGGGGTGGTTTTTGATAAATTACGAGGAGGTGTGCAATCCGAAACGATGATGGAGGGGCTTCATTTTCGAATTCCGTTTTTTCAATCTGTAGTGCAAATTCCGATCAGAACTCAAAAGATAATATTTTCAAGCGAAAGTAACAAACAACTTTCGTACAACAAATCTATGTCTTTTTCTTCACGAGCTCAGACCTATGGATCAATGTTTGCGGCTAGTTCTGATCTGCAAGATGTATATGTAGATGCAGTTGTAACCTATCATTTAGAGCCGGGATCCGTATCAAAACTATATCAAGAGGTGGGGACTGATTACGAAAACAAAAAGGTTATTCCTCGAGCGATTGATTCGGTTAAAACATTTACTGCAAAGTACAAAGTGGCCGATATTCTGACCAAGCGAGAAGAAATTAAAAACAAAGTGTTTGAAGATTTGAAGAATACATTGGCGATAGATAATATTGTTCTAGAAGATGTGAGTCTTACCAATTTTGATTTCAATGATCAGTTTAAGGCTGCTATTGAGCAAAAACAAATAGAAGAACAAAAGGCTCAAAAAGAAGAATACATTCTTCAACAAAAAGAAATTCGAGTGCAACAAAAAATCAAAGAAGCAGAAGCCGATAAACAAGCAAAAATACTAGAAGGAGAAGGAATCGCTGAATATAATAAGCTCATCCAACAGGAGATAACGGAGAATGTCTTGGATTATAAACGACTAGAAAATGCTAAAAATGCTATTGGTAAATGGAATGGAGCTTATCCATCGACTTATTTCGGAGCAGAGAGTTCAGCTATTCCATTGATAAATCTACAGCCGTAAACTTATGATGGTGTACAAAAACTCTCAAAAGAGGATTTATCAGCATGAGTATCCCTATTTCGTGACAGTGAATACTCAGGATAAATCTCTATTTTTTAAAGAACCAATATTTTGTGATTTATGGATTGAGGAGTTGATATTGTGCAAAAAACTAAAATCATTTGAGATTAATTCTTTTTGTTTGTGCTATGACCACTTTCATATGGTTTTGAAAGTGGAAAATGGTAAGGATTTATCTGAAATTATGAGATCTTTAAAAACAAATTTTTCTAGAAATGCGAATAGAGTTATGTTAGATGATTTTTCTATCAAAAGATACAACCTCGATGAGAAAGCGCGATCTGCAGACCGCGCTTTCTGGCAGGAACGAAAGTTGTTAGAAAAATTTGATAAACAAGTTGAACAGTTTCACAGATTATTTCATAAAAAATATGAATCAGTTTCTTCTTTTAAAAAATTCAAATGGCAAAAATCTTTCCACGATCACATCATCAGAAACGAAAAAGATCTTATTGAACACCACGGATATACTGCATACAACTTCATAAAACATAGGCTTTCAGAGGATTGGCATTACACTTCATTAAATTTCCCAGAATTAATTGATGTCTACTAATAATTAAGTATAAACTAACCAATGAAACTCTACCTAGCAAACGAAAAATCATACGAAGGACATTCATTTGGAGCAAATAAAACCACTGAAGGAGAGGTTGTTTTTACTACCGGCATGACCGGATATCTAGAAACACTGACGGATCCGAGTTATTTTGGACAGATCATTGTTTTTACATTCCCACTGATCGGAAATTACGGAGTATTTGATAAAAAAGAATTGGTTAAAGGTATAGACGAAATGTACGAAAGTAATCGCATCTGGGCAAGAGGAGTTATACTTACTGAAGATGCCATAAAACATTCTCATGAAAATTCCATCCAACAGTTTGCCAACTGGTTAAAAGAGGAAGGCATTCCTGCCATATCTGGTGTCGATACGAGAGAACTAACCCAAGAATTACGAGAACACGGGACGATCCTGGGAGCTATAAATGATACAAAACCTAAAGTTTTTGAAGATCCACTCAATGGTCGATTTGTTCCTGAGGTTTCTCCTAAAAAAATAGAAATCTTAAATCCTGTAGAGTCACCCAGTTTGGGCGCCTCTACAGGAAAAATAAATAAAACTATTGTGTTCCTAGACTGTGGAGCTAAAAACGGAATCTTTAGAAATTTTTTGAATCGAGGGATTCGAATTATTCGATTACCGTTTAATCAATCGCCATTTGATTTAGATAAAAAATCCTGTCCTGAACTCAGTCGAGGGATTGATGGACTGTTTATTTCCAATGGTCCCGGAGATCCAGAAAAAGTAACTGAAACTATTGAGATTACAAAGCAAGCACTAGAGAAGAATATTCCAATATTTGGAATTTGTTTGGGAAATCAAATCCTCTCATTAGCAGCAGGAGGAAAAACCAAAAAGATGAAATATGGACATCGGGGGGTAAATCAGCCAGTTATCGAATTGAAAATGAAAAATTAAGAATTAAAAATAAATGCAGGGCGTTGTTTGATCACTACACAAAATCATGGATACGAAGTTGATGCCAAATCCTTACCTTCTGATTTTGAAGTCTGGTTCAAAAACTTAAATGACGGATCAGTAGAAGGAATTCGACATAAATCCAAACCAATATTTTCAGTCCAATTTCACCCAGAAGCATGTGCTGGTCCAGAGGATGCGGAATATTTGTTTGATGAGTTTATTGCTGAGCTGTAATAATGAGAATCCCATTTTGTGAAAATAAAAAAGAATCCTCTTGTAATCCTGCAGAGATCAGGTTTTGTGGTGAATTTTTCTTACGATTAAAAACGGACTCGCCACACAAAAGGTGGCGGTCCGTTTTGGAAATTCTCTCGGTTGTCAAGTTTCGATTGGACGCCGAATTTGATAATTCATCCATGGAGCCTCGGCATCATCTTCTCGCATGTAGTACTCTTCCTGCGCAGCTTCACGGGCCTTTTCTGGGTCTGAAATCCTCTCTTTCTCCAATGCATTTTTGCATCGCGAGGTAACCGGAAGCCCCATGAGAATGGCTGCGTAGCAAGTAAGCATGAAATTGCAGGTGACTATTGGTGGCGTTAACATCGGACGATCTCCCTATTCAGTAATGATGGTGGTATTTCGGCTAAGAAAAACTAAAAAGAAAATAATTCTTTTCAAATTTTCAAAGCCGAACAAATACCAGATGAATTTTAATCGAACTTAACAAAGAGAGAACCTGTTCTCGTAAGACAGAGAAGAAATGATTCACAAATTCATGAACATTTTTTCCACAAAGAAAGAACAGATGGCTCTTTGTTAACGAAACGTAAAAGAACAACGCTTGTGCGCAAAAGATGTATAATCGGGTGAAATATTTTGTAAAGTTTTTTTTAGAGAAAATTTATCAAGCTTCCAATCTGTGTTTTTAAATCCTCTATTCCTTCTTTTTTTACGCAGGATATAAATACCGGAAAAAACTTCTTAAACCTTCGATTTATAGTTTTGATGGGGACTCTTTTTTTCTGATCAATTTTATTGAAAACATATATTCGTGGGATATTTTCACATCCAATTTGTTTTAATATTTCCTCTACAACCTTAATTTTTTCATAAAACTTGGGATCGCTCACATCAATCACATGTACTAAAATATCTGATTTTTTTGCCTCTTCTAAAGTCGCAAGAAATGAAGAAATCAATGATGGTGGCAAATCTCGGATAAATCCAATGGTATCGGCTATCAAAATTTCCTGTTGCAAAACAGAATTCCAGCATCGTCCTAATTTTGTCTCCAGAGTCGTGAATAATGCATTGTTCGAGATTATCCCCTTTTTTTTAGTTAAATGTCTCATGAGTGAAGATTTGCCCGCATTTGTATATCCTACTAATGTAGCTGTAATCATTCCTGTTCGCTTTCTACGTTTTCTCTGTTGTCCTTGTTTGGTTTGCGCTAGAGATAGTTGGTCTTCTAGCTGTTTAATCTGTCGACGGATATGCCTCTTCTCCTCTTCTATTCCTCTTTCTCCGGCTCCACGAGTTCCAATTCCAGCACCAGCTCTTTCAAAAAGAGTAGTCGCTTGACGAGCATAGATTTTAGGAATTTCGTGTTTCATACGAGCCAGTTTGATTTGTGTTTGAGCTAAGCTAGAGGTAGCATGTTTATCAAAAATATTTAAAATCAAATCCACTCGATCCCACAGTTTCATTTTGGGAAATACTTTTTGCAGATGCAGGTACTGATTTGGTTTGAGCATGCCATTGAGTATGATCAGCTCAATGTTTTCTTCTTTTGCAAAATTAGCTGCTTCTCTGATTTTTCCAGATCCTAAAAAAGTCTTGGCGGATGGGCGTCCACGTTTCTGAATAATTTTTTCCACAACGATCCCACCCACTGCATCGATAAGGGCTTGCAGTTCGGTCAAATTTTCTTCAGCCATTCGACGATCAGCATCCTTGTCGATGATATCGAGGATGAGGGTTTTGAGAAGCTTTGTTTTATCTGATAGCATTACAATGGGTACTATGCAAAAGTAGGAGTATACTGATAATTTTCCTCGTGTTTTACAATCTTTTTATCTGTATACATCTGATTATTATCTGAAAAGAAACCAAGCTTTTCTAGTACATTATCTTCGATAATACTAAATAATTGGTCGTTAAATTTATCTTGCTTTTTGTTCCATGCCATTTGCTCTTCTTTAAAAGTTTTCTGCTCTACAAAAAGCAACTGTTGATTTTTAGAAAGCATTTTTTGTTCTTTCGAAAGCATATCCACCCTACTTGTAAGCGTATCTACTCTACCTGTAAGAGTGTCAACTTTTTCAGCAATAGTGCCCAATGTCTTAGAAAACACTTGAAATTGCTCCAAAACCATTTTTTGAAATTCTTGATCAGTCACGAATTAAATCTAAATTTTTCAAATTTGAATGTCAAAATTATTTATAAAAACTATTTATAAATTTTCTAAAAAAGGATAATAAAAAGATACAAATACAAAAAAAATTGCAATTTCTAAAATTCCAAATAAACTAACACGTAGGTCTTTGTTTGCTCAAAAACCAGAATCATCTGAGTTTCCGGCAACAACGATCTACAGATCTTTGCCACATCGAATTAAAATCTATCTCATAATCTTTTTAGATTAACTGAGTAGGAGCGATAAGACTTCATGTATAATTGAAGTTTTTTCGCTCTTACTCATGGAGAGGAGAGCCTTGAATATTTCTTTAGTTGAAGGAGGAAAGTCATGCCAGCACCTTTTTATGGGGGTAGTACATCCCAAAATAGCAATTGGGGCTCCTGGAGCATGAAAAATAATACCGGGCTGACCAGTGGGGGGGTAGGGACCTGTGAAATTGTGTCTGGTTCACTATCCGGCAACGATGACCGCGCTGGTTTAGCATTGTGAACCAACATCCAATGCGAATCAGAAATGGATTCGTCCCAGAGCCGAGGATGGATTTCCTTAATTCGATCTGGTGATCTGTCCTTCACCCTCCTGGCTTGTTCATGCCAGGAGGGGCCCTTTATTAAAATTACCGTAGAAAAACAATTTTTCTGACATTACCAAAAAGCAAGGACGACAGGTCTTGGTTTTTAGCTGTTTATCAAAAAACTATTGAAGACTTTTATTGAGTTTTATCACAAAAACCACGGGAAATTCCAAAGCTCACATTTAGTTCTCTAAAAATATTTCTAGAAAAATGCACTTTTTTTGATTTTGACTTTATGCCCTTTTATCGTTCATTTAATCAGCTTTGTTATGGTTATGCCTCATGAGTTTTTGGAAAAATCAGAACTTTTAGTTTGACATAATAAAAAAAATAAGATATATGGGTTTCGTAGTTCATTATTTCTTTAAAATATTTTAAAAATGAAACAAGAATTTTTCACAACAAATGCAGAGCTTATTCAGAAGATACAAGAGGAAGGCCTTCTCAGTGACGGAGAAGGGTTGAAAAGGTTTAAATCTACCGATTTCCTATACAGGAGGAGAGCCCTTGAGGTAGTTATGCATGCCAATAAAAAAGCAAAACGAGGAAGAAAAGGAAAAAAACCAAGTATGACAGGTCCTATTGGTTATCAAAATTATTCAAACTCTCGAAAACTCTATGAAGTTGCTTCTAGACTTTTAGGGCATAGTGAAAATGAAGTCTTCATAATTTTCGAGGCTGCTGAATCGCTAGAAGTTTTAAGGAGTATTATTAATCATCCTCACGGAATAAATACTGACAGGATACAAGGAGAAAAAAGCATAAAGGAATTATCTGAAAAAATAAGGAAGGAATTGAAGGAGGCTGGAGCAGTTGTTGAGACATTAGGCGTTAATGAAAAAGGGTTAAGAGGAATCGAAAGAAAGGCCTATATTTCCGTAGCTAATGGCTATTTGGATGTTCTCAGAAATGGAGCAGAAGGAATAGGACTAACTTTTGGAGATACTGGATTTCTTGAAGGTCAAGAATTTGCAGGAATGAGCAGAGAACTAGGTGGATTATATTTTGACGATATTACAGGTGGAACTTATGATGAAATCACAAAAAATATTAATCATGCGGGAGTAGGGATAGAGGCTTTAGACATTACCGCAGATCAATTTGAAGAAATAAAACAAGGTTCTCATCTCCAAGAAGCAAAAAAACAATTAGACTTCATTGAGAGAGCAATTCCCTTAGGAGGAAGAATACCAGACGAAAAAAAAGATCATGATTATATGTTATGTCCTGAACACATTGAAAAAGTACGATTTCATTTAGAACAATCAGGAGATACTACAGAAGCCAAAGAAGCAAGGGAAGACTTCGATTTACTTGAAGAAAAGGCTCAATTGTTGACGGCAAGACGAATGTTTTGTGATCTGAAAAAAGAAGTAATCAAAAAAACTTCACGGCCTTATTATTTTAGAAAAGATATTAAAAAAATAACAAGAAGTTTGGGATTGTCTGGAAAAGCGTTGGATACGCTTATTGGAGAAGAAGCAAGCACAAAAGAAGGCCAAGAAAAAGAAAGCTTAATAGCTGCAATATTGGTTTTGGAAATATTACGTGATCATGAAGTTGAGGAAGACAAAGTAGTACTAATAGAAGAAATCAGAACCAACTTATCTAAAGCTGGAATGACATCAAATAATGTAGAAGAGATTGTAGAACAAATAACAAACGATCCAACTCAAGAAATTGCAATCCTCAATGCAGCAGGACTGTTGGAGTTCTTAGGAGATCCAAATACATCTACTGAAAAAAGACATCTTCAACCGATCATCATGGAACATTTATCAAAATTTGTTGAAAGATTGTTTAGGGAGCCCATCGACATGAACAGAGAGGAAGACAAAAAAAGACTAGCTGAATCGATGGAACAAGTTTATGAGGTCTTTGAGAATTTGGACAGTCATGGAAAAGGAGTTCTTAGGGATAGATGTGTAGAGCTGATAACAAAAAATGTTAAAGAAAGTCTAGAGGTTGAAGTAGCGAATATCGCAGCTCCTTCGGAGTTTATATCGGAATATGAACGATTACGAGAAATGATAAGAGAGTGTAATGTTAACGTCTACTGGGCTAATGCTGTTGTAGCTAACATCATTTTTGAAGGGCGAAAGATATATAGAAGTGCAGAAATGATAGAGCCAGTAGACTTGACAACAGCCTTTGATACAAAAGAAAAACTTAAGCGTATGTCGAGTACCTATGGATTGTCTGAACGAGAAAAAGATTCCATGGATTCTGATTGGGCGTTGGCAATCTGTATGAAAGATATAGAAGGAAGGTTCCCAGAAAGAGCTGAATATGTATCAAAATGGGGGAAGGATGATTATGAAGAAAGATTTCTTTCCACACGGGAGAGAGGAGTTGAATTCGTAAACAGGCAGTGCAAAACAGAAAAAGGAAAAACAATCCCTACTAAATTGAAATTTGGAGAAAAAGTAAGAAGATGGCTGAACTCCTTTAGCAATCAGTGCAAAACGGAAAAAGGAAAAACAATCCCTGATTTGGAATTTAGAGAAAATGTAAGAAGATGGATGAACTTCTATGATCAGTTTATTCCTAGAGAGGCAAAAGTCGGTAATTCATAAGAGATTGATAAGCTGGCCACCTCATGTGTGATGAGTATTTATGCAGTTTATTAATTTCGTATTCAGCAAGCACAATAGAAATATGTACTATCATCGCATCTGCAAAGAAGTAGTAACTATTATGGTTTATATTTGCGATAAAGGCGCTTTTCCTGAAGGCTCCCGACGGTCGCCCTCGCCTGTCGGTCGAAGCTCGTAGAGCGAAGACTGATGAAGCGCCAAAAAATAAATCCATTAGGTTTGTGCTGAATAGACTTAATCTCAAAGAGAAAGAACCGAAAAATTATAAATATTATCTAATCAATCTTTTAAAATGGAAGAGTTAAGAGGCGGTGCAATTGTGACAAGTGCAGATTTGGGTAGGCTTCTAACTCTTCAAGAAATTCAGCTATTACAAAGGGCTTTAGGAGAAAAGTTAGAGGAGGAACTTGGTAGTCTCTCTGAAGAAGACATTCCTTATAATGGGATCTTGTCTGACGATGAAATGAAAAAAGAAATGCTTAATGAACTTCTTCTAAAATACAAATCTCCTTTCTGATAACAGATAAATTATTTTCTGCTAGAAAGAGAATTGCTCATTAAAAGTAATTTTCTATTTGTTATTCTATTTTGTTAGAGCTCCTCAGGATGACGTGTGTAAGGGGGGTACCATTAAAAATATTGACTTTCTTGATTTATTTGTGTATACATGATACAATACTTGGATAAAAAATTGCGATTAACGGAAAAAAAAACAAGTTTTTTCCGAAGCAGCATCGGTAATCACAATTTTTAAATCCAATTATCATGAAGTTTTTGACACACGTCTATCGAGATTTTGAATCCCGGGAGGGGAGGTGGGTTTTTGTGGAATCTACCACACCGCTTACGCTTACTGAAGAAGAAACATCCATTAAAAAGAAGCTGGAAGAAATTCTAAATAAATCAATCCTTGATGTTAGCGTAGAAGATATGCACACGCTGCATGCACATGTATCTTCTTTTGAAAAATTAGGTATAAATGATGATTATCGAAAACTCGTACAATGCATACTAAAACGAGAAGAAAAAGTCTGGGCTCAGAAGCTAATAAACACGATATCTAATGACGATGAAAATCTCAAAAAAATCTTAGAAGAAAACAATACATGGGAAAAGGTAAATGAAGCTATTAATAAAGAGAAAGACAGAGCAAAAATTGATCACATACTCAGGAATCCTCTACATTTCTCCGTCAGTGGAGTAGAATTTTTGGATAAACATATCCAACTACTTCTAAATGAAGAAGGCAAACAAGGGAAAGAACAAGAAGGAAGAATTCATAGATTCCGAGAACTCATAAATTACCATTGCGAAATAGAACAAAACAGTGGCCGTCTTTCCGGTGTTTTTTCTCCTCGAATACTGTTTGCTGTCAAATTTTCGAATAATTTGATGGGGCTATTGACCTCTGAAACGGTTATCAAACTAGAAGAATTTATTGATCTGGAAACAAAGAAAATAATAAATATACTAGATAATAAAAATGATAACGCGGACTTATCTGCATCGGGAATATCCAGAATATGCACTCTCTACAACTACTTCGCACAAAAACCAGAATTATCCAACACCTGCAAATTAATTATTGAGATACTTGCCAAATGGCAGGGGAATTTTTATTCAAAACGGAAAGACGACATTTCCAATCCTGATAAATTTAAAACCGCTGAAATGCTTCAGGTTTTGGAAATTAATAAAATTCTTAAATCATCTCCTGATGCAAATCAGCAAAACAGTCATTTTATAAATGAAATTAATACACACACAAAAGCTCTCGCTAAAAAAATTGCTGAAAATCTAACCAACCAAGACCAACACGTAGATTTATTGCTTACGTGGGATTTGATATTACCATTTATCGAAGATAATGATATAGAATTAGAAAAAAAACTAATAGGCGAAAAGATCAAGCATGCTAATGCCGTTCGAGCTCTGGCATATTTCGACAAACGCAAAACAAAAGTATTTACCAAGATGGAGTATGATGCTCTCCTGGAGATACGAAGTGCCACCTGGCCAAATCCTGAATTTAAAATAGATTTTTTCGAATGGAATTGGAAACGAAAACCCATAGAAGAACGATTACGAGAAATCCAAGATACCGAAAAGCCTGCTATAAGACAAAAATTAACAGACTTAGGATATAATTTTGATGAGAATAAGTTTGCAGAAAAAACTCCGGAAGGAGATCAAGCATTAAAAAAAGCGAAAGCTCTGGAAAAAGAAGTAGAAGAATTGAATAAAAAATGGGATGACATAGCCACAGAACAACTAATTGCCGAAGAAGATATTAAATATTTCAAAGAACAACCCGAAGTATCCGACAAATTACTCAAATCACATCAAGCAGGACTACAAAAACGTATTACAAATCATCAACTTCATTCTGGTGATTTAGAAGTATTGTGGGACATTCAGTGTTGTGAAGATTTCATTACGAAGGATACCCCTCATTCAGAAGAAACATTAACTATATTTGAACTTCGAGATAAATTTAAACATGTACTAACCGGACTAGAAACCGTTAGTTTTGATGAGGATAATCCAGAAGAATGGGTAAAAAAAATAAAAGAAAAAGTAGGGGCAAAATCGCTGCTAGACTATGTAAAAAACAACGCAAACAATCTCCTTAAAAATCCACAAATCCAGCAAGAAATCGTAAATGGATTAACTATTCATTTCCGAGAAGAAATCTTTGATATCATAGATGGAAAATTGCATGCAAAAACAAGCACAGAAGATGTCGCTAAAAAGACAGAATTCTGGAATCAAATGCGTAAACATTTTTCCCCGGGACTGCCTTTTTTTCGAGAAGAAATTGCCGAACGTTACAATAAATACGCTCAATTGGAATCTGATTCGGCACGAACAGCAAAAGCGGTTAATAAAAAAGCCAAACAAGCTTTAGGCATTCGTGTTAAGTCCAAAGAACCATTAGAGGGAACCAATGCCAAAAATATGGACGCCATAGGTATCTGGACTGACGACATAAGAGACATAGACCAAATGACTGCATGGCTCAACAATCAGACCACACATCAACAGAAAAAAATCAGCTATATTTTGTCATCACTAAAAGAAAGTTTAAGTGAGTCTGATAATCAAAATTTTGATACATTCAAAAATAATTGGACAGCGTTATATCCTAAATTGGTGAGTCAGATCGCAGAGATAAAAGAAATTTATGATCTGCAATTTCTCAATAATGATTCTGGTATTAATTTCGAAAGACTTAAAGAGGAGCTTTTTGAAACAAAAATCGAAAAAACCCTAGAAGAAATTGATAGTACTATTCAGTCAGAAGAAACTGATTCAGAAGAATTCCAAAAAAGCATTGTAAAGAACTTAGATAATTTACAAAACTACTTAGATTTTGATTCTGCAGGAGGATTTATCCAACAAGAAAAAACCGCTTGGCATAATGAATTTCGTCAACAACCAGAAAACTTAGAATATTTAAGGAAATTAGGTGTTTTTGATAGCGCAAACAACACAGATCAAGCGGAAGAAAAATATGAAGAACTCAGAAAAGACTACACCGAAAAATTTGATCAATACAAAAAAACTATTACAGAACTGGAAAACAGTATAACAAAAGATTTGGAACGATTTGATGATGATGACTTCCATACTAAATATGGGGTTCCAAAAGATTATTATACAAAGTTACTAGCCGATATCAAGAATTATCAGGGTGGGTTTGAAGAAATCTGGGAAAAATACAGCAAACCGGATTTTTTTCCTGAATGGATTAAAAAATACAAAGAAGGCGACCCGAGGACTGTGTCCTGTCTTATTGACGAGTTTTCGGATTGGAAAAATGTAACGGAAGCTATTGAGGTCATAGCCAAAAATACTAAAGACTGGAAAGACTGGAACGAAGGAAACGAAAAATGGAACAAAGAAAATCTTTCCATAACCGGAAAAATCAAGAAAAACAAATGGACCGTGAAAATATATACACTCCAATCAGTATGGGGAATGCTCAAACAATCATTTGAAATATGGGAACGACGAAGAAAAAGAAAGAATGAGAAAAATATAGGAGAACTTGGGTCCAAAATTTTTGGAGAAGGTACTTATGGAAATGAATTTTTACGAATGGCTCAGAGCTCGGAAGAAGAACGTATAGGGGAATTTGAAAAGGCTTACGCGAACCTAGAAGGTTGGACCATAAGGGAAAAGTTATATGCAGCAAAAAATATAAATGATGCAGATGAAGTACGAGCCTGTATAAATCTACTGATAAAAAGAGGATTTCTTTCGTGGGATGACCCGGAACTATGGAAAGTTTTTAACCGGCTTTATCCAGGGGGTAAAATTTTTTCTATAGAAGAAGATGTAAACCTAACAGATGTTGAGCTGAAATCCAAACTCATGAAAGCCTGTAAAGGTATATGGCCATATAGTGGTGATATATTCAAGATTTGGGATAATGATTTCAAAAGCGGACTTAACTCTGCAATTGATGGATTTGAAAAAGAATTCGAAGAGCTTCAAATGGAAGGAGGACGAGAAGTGCTCATGACCGACATGCTCCAGAGATGGAAAAGAAATGACACAAAAAATGTAGATCCGGCGAAATATGAATGTTTTTTAAAAAAATCATTTCAACAGGGACGCATGAATGGGCAACCAGACAAGAGGTGGTATTATTTAATTATGGGAATAACTATGAAAAACACTTTAGGTCAGACTATTCTTTCTCATTCGATACTAAAGAGATTTGCAAATGATCTACTGGGAGAAGTTCCACAAATGGAATTTTTTAGTGACACTACCGGATGGAAAAAAAATGGAAAAATTGTCCCCAAAGGAACTCCCGGATCTCATGAAGGTCAATGGAATTACAAGGATATCATGGCATGGGGAAAACTAATCGGGACCGAATCGGATTTTAAATTTAAAGACGCTAAAAGCAAACAAGGAACAATAAAATTTTTTTATCACACAATGCTGGCTTCTGAGCATATTAGTGGACGTGCGGGGCGTTCACAAGTTGGCGCAAAAGGAAAAGCTGATGCCGATGATGGAGCTATGCATGCTGCAGTTTGGGACTATAGAACCGTAATGCAACAAATAGCTACTGATTCCACGATGGTAGGCAAACATCCAGATGACTTCTGGAGACGGATGCTTAGGGGATATGATTTATATTTTCGACAAATGGTTATTTATCTAGACGATCTAGATAGCCAATATAAAAAAGCCCCATCAGAATGTAAAAAAGGGTGGAAAGAAATGAAAGATAAGACACTTATAAACATTGGAAATCGTCTCAAGGCAGGTTATGCAGTATCACAAGTGCTCTCAGGAAACCATAAAGAAGGAAATCAAAATGTTACAGTTTTCGAAGGAAATACTTGGGATAGAGAAAATCCATATTCTCCTAAAGCATCAGAATCTAAAGAATGGATAGATGACCTAATGGAAAAGGTTACTAAAGATGCAGGAAAAGAAAACTCAGAATTGATAGATGATTTTGTAAAGTTAAAAAAGAAAGCAGGAAGAATAGAGGAGGACTCTAAACCAAATCAAAAAATCGCTTCTAAATTTTTTGCAGAGGATGAATTACTTTTTCAAAACACTGATAGAATTGAACGAAATTTGAGAGCCTATGTAGCAAAAAGAGGTGGAGAAAAATGGGAAGAATAAAAAAACACATTGCTCTTCTTTTATTCAACACATAATGTTATCCTTAGCGTGCAATGAAAAAATTCATTATTTTTCTGTTATTCGCATGTGTTGGATTTTTTCCTGTTCAACCCGTACCTGCTCAAACCCTCCTCACCAAAAACACAAACCTCGAACGACTACTCGATCAACTCAAATCCTGGTTTTTTACACATCCTGATAATCCCTCCTTCATGAAAAAAATTCGCCCCCCCTCAGTCGCCGGTCAGTTTTATCCGAAAGATCCAAACGACCTAACCAAAATAGTCCATAAATATTTGGATAATACGGTCCCTTTGAAATTGGCTCCCCCAAAAGCTATTCTCACTCCACATGCCGGATATGCGTATTCAGGAGCCACAGCGGCTCATGGTTTTGGTCAATTAACTGGATGGGACTATGATCGAGTAATCCTCATCGGACCATCTCATCGAGAATATTTCGCAGGGGCGTCTATTCCGGATGTGACACATTATCAAACTCCGATTGGAGATATTGAAGTATCAGAAGTGACGCAAGTACTACTAAAAAATGATCACTTTTTTTCTCATGAAACCGCTCATAACGAAGAACATGCACTGGAAGTCGAACTACCATTTTTACAGGAAGTGCTGGGGGATTTCGAATTAATTCCTGTCCTGATCGGCAGTGCCAATAGTTTTGAGCAAGTACAACAAATCGCCGAATCATTAAAACCCTACTTGGATGATAAAACATTGCTCGTAGTAAGTACCGACTTTACACACTACGGACCAAATTATGGATATGTTCCTTTTACAGATAACCACGAAGCAAATATCAAAACCATCGACCAAAAAGCCTTTGATTTAATTCGGAACAAAGCTGCTGAGGGCTTTTTTAACTACGTTCGAGATTCCAAAGTTACGATAGATGGAGGAAGTGTTGTTCCGGTTTTGTTACATCTTTTTCCAGATGCCGAATCAAAACTTCTGGACTACCAAACCTCTGGAGAATTAACTGCAGATTATACCAATTCTGTCAGCTACGCTTCATTTGCATTTTATGAAAAAACAGATCTAGACCTAACAGATTCTCAAAAAAAATATCTGACAAAATTGGCACAAGAATCTCTACATAAATCTGTGAAAAATGAACCTATTACCCCTATAAATTCTTCAAAAGTTGATGACAGGTTGAAGTCCAAACAAGGTGTTTTTGTGACACTGGAAGAATCTGATCAACTGCGAGGATGCATCGGATACATAGCTCCACAGAAATCGATATACCAAGCCGTGATAGACAATGCACGGAGTGCAGCTCTGCACGATTCCAGATTTTCTCCGGTAAGCACATCTGAGTTATCCGATATTGATTTAGAAATATCCATCCTCTCTGTGCCGACCTTGTTAACCGGTAAAAATGTGGAAGAAAAATATGAAAAACTTCGTCCTGGAATCGACGGCCTCGTATTGCAACTGAATGGCTTACAGTCAACGTATCTGCCACAAGTTTGGGGGCAATTGCCGGATAAAGATCTTTTTCTCAGTTCTTTATGCGAAAAAGCCGGATTTAAACCCGATGCATGGAAAAACAATGACATGTTGTGGTATACTTATCAGGCGGTGCATTTTTCTGAAGGAGGAAACTGATTTAAGCTCTCGAAAATTTTTCATACATTTCAGAAAATATTTGTTCAAAATTAACCTCTCTATTTTCTATCATTCTTTGTATAAGTACTCGTTGTCTCTCAAAAAATTCATAGTTGTATACTGCTTTATCAGTATTTTCTAAATGATGCTGTCTTGCATGTGTAGCAAGTTTGATTATTTCCTCCAAGATTCTTTGAGCCTCAGGACTTTCTACTGAAGGCATTTCTTCAATTATTTCTTCTAACCCTTCTAATACAGACTTCATTTTTGAAAGATTGAAGCCTATTTTATTGTTTCCCGGGGAAGTGCAGACCTCGTAAGTAAGAGATTCAGAATAATACTGAGGGTGAATTTCTTGAGCACCGATTAATTCAAAAATTGATCGAGCGAGATAATCAAATGCATAGACTGTGCGTAATTTTTCTCTAGATTCGGGATCATCAGGCAGATCATTACAAACTCTTTTTGCGACATCTTCATTTTCTTCGTCTGAAGATGAATCCTTCTTCTTTTCTTTCTTTTGAAGAGCATCCATGACTTTCCATTTCAATGATTCAGGAAGACTATTAATATCAATTGAATCTGGGCTTTCGGCTACCCTTTTCGCTAGCTCATTAAGAGAAATTAAATCTTCTCCCACGGAAATACATGGTACAAGCGTCAGTAGTTGTTTTAAATCCCGTCTTTCCTGTAAGTATGATTCATAACTATCAACCTTTTTTCCTGCAATAATCTTGTTTGCATCTTGTTTAATTCTAGGAGGAACTTGACGATACTCTTCAAATTCAAAATATTGATATGGAACACCATCAAAATCTGGAATTTTCCCTCCTTTAACGAGCTCTAAATAAGCCTGTAATACTAAAGAAGGAATTTGCTCTTGTAATAAAGGGAGAACTTCTTTTTTTCTCGCAATGTCTCCTCTTGATTTAACAAGATGTATTCCTTTTGGAATATCAACAACCATTCTTGTATCGCCCAATTCCTTTCTCAGATGTGGTGGTACATGGGCTAATAGATCGTTATCAAGCATTTTGATAAACAAACCACTTTGAGTCATAGCATTTTCTTTTGAATCCAATATTCTAATGCCTCCCAATGATGGTATTTCTGCTTGTGCAAGTACCGTTTTTGGAGTGTTGATTTCTGTTTCTCCAAAATCAACACGAACGGAATTTCTATCAATTAATCCTCCATAGCTCATTACTGCTCCTTTACAAAAACCGGCTTCTACCTCTGGCATATCTGTGTCAACAATTTTATGTATAACCGTTCCAGTAAACATTTCGCCTTTTTCCGACATTTCAACATCAAAATCAAGCGTTTGTCCCTCTGCATCCTTTATTGGGGCAATCTTCATATATTGAACTCTCCCATCTCCTTTTGATGTTTTTATAAGCACTTCTTTAGCATTTCCAAAAACAGTAAAGAATCCCTGCCCAAATTTTCCAGTAAGTTCTTCATTCTCCTTTTTACTACTTTCATTTGGAATGAGCAGATAATTGATAATGGTTTGGATATCCATTCCAATTGGGTCTGCCGCTTCAATGATTAATTCTTCTTCGTCTTCTTTATTTTGAATAAAAGCATTAACAGAAATACCTGGTGGTTCATCTGCTCCATCTAAAGCATGCTCTTTAACGGCATCCAAACTATTCTGCAATAACTCACGAAGCCAAAGATAGTTGTTATTTGATATTTGGTTATTTGTTGAGTGCATTATATCTCGCATCGCTTTACTTGGGTCAATGCCTCTTTGTGAATTTTTAGCAAATTCTACGATTTCAGCAGGAGTTCCTTCAAAATCCTGAAAAAATCCTTCAGCATCTTTTTTAGCTTGCACTAATGTACTAAGGGTGATTCGTTCCTCATAATTATCTAGTTGTATACTAGCTTCATCAAAACTTCTTCTGCTTAATAAGTCTCTGCCCTCAAAAGCGTATACCACGTAACCTCTCATTTCATGCGGAATGTGTGAGTAATCATGAGTATTAATATCAACATCTTCTTTATATCTCCTCCACCTCCGTATCTCAGGAGTCAGGTACTTAACAAATTCCTCGAGATCATAATCCTGCAGCTTCCAAAGCTTCTCGATATATGATTTTTGCACCCTTTCAAAAAATGTCCTCCTTTTGGTTGTTCCTTCAAAAAAAGACTGTCGCACTCTGCCATGATTATTTGCTGCTTTCTCAGTAATATCTGCAAATAAATTCAAAAAATTAAATAATAATTGCTCTGAATATTGATCTTTCATATCGACAAGACTGTGCAAGTTGCACAGTGCATCGATAAAAAGAAAAAGGCTCTGATCACGCCACCTTTGCTTCTGCTTCCAGGCTATAAATAATTGTGCAAATTCCGGATTTTTCCGCACAGCAATACTCTTTAGATGGGAATCCGACATATAATATAGTTCAAGATCACCATAAAAAATCTTCACTTTTTGTTTCTTTTTGATATCACTTAAACATGAATTCCACTCCTCTGTTTCATACTTAGTTATTATTGTTTTTACCTCATCAATAATTTTACGCTCTGTTGCTGACGTTATTTCGTTTCCATCCATAGCCTCAACTTCGATTCTCTTAAGTGCTACCTCTCTCATCATCATTCTTTGTGATTCCTCCGAGGCGCGCATAAAAACCGTTCCGCGAGATTCTTCGTTGATATCTAATGCATCGAGATCATCTTCCGTCCAAGATATGTCGCTAGTACGTATATATTTATCCTCCATAATTTTTCCTTTGTTTATTTCTAAAGTTTTTCCTAAGGGATCTAGACTTGAGAAATATGCATTCAGAGCTGCTGGACAGTCTCTATGTCTTTCGTATACGCCCCTGTCGATAATTAATAATCGTTCTTTATTTATTTCTGCGACGAAATGATTCACACCTTCTCTAAGATCAGCAGTATATAAAGAATAGCCCTTATTTGAATAAAACGAGTGACATTTCTCAACTCCAGGAATTTTTTCCAGATTTGTTTTACAGACACTTGAATTCACATAAATGGCATTGGGCACATCTAACATCTGATATTCTTTTTCATTGGGAAGAAAAATTTTTCCTTGTTTCTCAAAATAATCTGAAATGGTGTTATAGAAAGAAGTGCTTAGATTGTCTTTCTGCCTGCTCATTCGAGAGCGTTGCTGTAATTCTTTCAAAAGCGGATCAAGAGAATTACAAAGAGATACCTTACTGTCATCAGAAATATCAGCATGCAAGACGATATCTATCATTTCTCTTAAACTGGAAACAGCCACCTCGTCAATTTCAAGCTCTGACCTGTTTTCTGGTAGTGAACAGTCAAGAGGAAAATCAAGAACTAATTCTCTACAAACATTTACTCCTGTAATTTCAAAATGCTCAATACGAACTCCATTTATGAGTAATGATATTTTGGATTTCCCCGATGTTTCAGGAGTAAATTTTACAGAAGTGTTTTCACCCCGAATGGTTTCAAATCCTTCCAAAGTATTTATCCTCTCCTCATTCAAAATGATTTCACTTTTGTCATTACACTCAAGTAAGTCCAAGCATAATATTTCTGCATCAGTAGCATCAAAATCTTCTGCCTCTACCTGAACGTTCGTTCCTTGAGACAAGCTATCATCTCTTTCAGTGTGAACAAAAATATCCCCGGATCTTTCATGAATTCGAAATTCGATAACATGTCCTCTGGTCCCATCACTTGTCTTAATCCGAACAAAGTCATTTTCTTTTTTTAGATGGGCGAGAACGGTATAAAAACCAACACCAAATCTCCCTATAGTTTCCTTTCCTGTTTTTCCAGAAACTCTTGGAATCATTAGTTTTTCTAGGACAACATAGGGATTCATTCCACCTCCATAATCCTGAACGCTATACCCACTTTCGTGGATATTTACATCAACTCTATTATTTTCATCTGGATTAGCATCAATACTATTACAAATCAGTTCTACAACAGATCTATTAGCTTCAGCGGATTGCGAGTGAATGTCATGTTCTAAATCATCCGGTTTCCAATTTCTTTTGGCTGTTCCTACAAGATTTTGTAATAATTCTGGTATCCTCCCAAAATTCCAATGTAAATCCTAAAAATCCAATTTCTTCATCCAGTGTTTATGCAGTTTCCCGCATTTCATGTGAAGGCGTTACACTGAAATTTTGGGAGGATACTAATTCTGATTGTTTTTGTTCTCGAAAGCGTAGATCTCGAATTTGTTCATTGACATTCATAAACTGCATATGTTCTGCGTAGTTTTCTTGTAAAGGGGTATTAATCTGCTCGAATAGAGTTCTCCACTGATCAAACAGGCTTCTATCAAACGTTCTTCCGGTCTTTGTAACACAATCGGTAACCTCCTTTTGAATTTCATCATCTGATTTCCCTTGATTTCCCTTTTTCAGGGCATTCAAAATCTGTATTCGAGTATGCTCCAAAGGTGTTTTTGAGGTTGAAGAATCATCTTGTCGGGAAAGATCCCTGTCTATTTGAGCGTTTAATTGCATGTAAGCACTCGCAACCAGTGTTTCAGTGTATCCAACTAATTGATTAAGAGGAGTCCATTTCTTCAGTGTTTCACTGCCTTCACAGGATTTTTTATAGTGCTGTAAAAATGATGTGCGAATATCTTGAAGCTCTTGTAGAGAAAGAGAATCTAACTCATCGAATCTTCTGCCAAAATGCTCTCGTAGTACAGAATCAATACTTGACTTTGTTGTAACGATATCCGCTCTATATGTATGGGGATTTTGTTTATACAAATCAACACCATCACCTCGCATTACATCTGCAAGTAATTGATGGCTTTCTTTAAGGTTTATAACCTTATTTGGTGCGAAGTTTTTTGCTTTTTTCATAATTTAGGTGCTAGAAGCGAAATAATGACCATTTGATTAGATTTGACCACAAAAGGCATGATAGTTATGTTTTAGATTGAGAGGAATTAAAACTAAAATGTATATATCACAAGGAAGTGGTAATGTCAAGCCGAATCAGGAAGTAATCAGGAAGTAATTACTCCCCAATGACGTATCAGTAAAAAAAACTAAAGTTGTAGTTTTTGCGATTTTCATGGACGACGAAGGCTGATTTATCAGCCAAGGAGTCCAATGAAAATCGCATCTTGGCGAAGATCTATTATTTTAGCATATCTTTTTTATAGAGCCAATTTACAGCATTTACTTGTTGTTTTCATGGTACGGGATTGGAGTAATTACATCAGGAAAAAAATCAGAAAAAAATCCCAATCACTCCACACCAAACATAAATTTCGGTATTATTAATTGATAAATGATAAACGATAAATGATAATTTACACGCTTTATTCGCAAAATCATGATAACTATGTCATTTATCAACATAAAAAAGACATTTATTCTCTCCTCTGCCCTCTTATGCGGATGTTTCCACGACCCCACAAAAAATATTGAACCTAACCAAGTAAACCCACCTGCCCACATAAAACTTCAGAACACTTCTGGAGTAAGCATAGGAAATGCCATCCAAATTCGCCCAACCATTTTTGTCACCACCGATCATATCCTTGATGATAAAGATGATTTATTCATAGAAGAACAAGAAATCATCATCCTCGCACGAGACTTTGAACATGATCTCCTGGTTTTTTCACTTCAAACCCCAATCAGTCAAAATTTTTTACAACTATCAAAAACACTCCCAACAGCAAATATGGAAATATTTTGGAACCAGGAAAGCCAACTCCATTCCGGATCAATAATTTCACAAGATACGGAACTAAAAATTGGAAATGAAACGAAAAAGAATCTATTAACATTTTCCGGAGTAGTTACCTACGGGAGCTCTGGTCTTCCTATCTTTGATAAAAGTGGTAAAACTTGGGGAATGATTGTTGGTGGAGATACTACCTTAAACCGTTCATATGCCATCCCCACGGAGTGGATTATGAAATTTATAGCAGAAAATATTGACGAAGAATCTGAATATGACTAAGATCTCCATTGATTGAAGTACTTAGTAACCTCAAACCATTATGAAAAAAGAGCAGAAAAAAGCGGCTATCAAAAAGTTCCAGACGCATGGAAAAGATACAGGGTCATCTCAGGTGCAAGTGGCAATTTTAACAGAAAAGATTAACTCTCTTTCTGACCATCTCAAAAAGCATCCAAAAGATACACACTCCAGACGAGGACTTTTGGGGATGGTAGGAGCTCGAAGACGACAGCTAAAACATCTCCAACTAAATGATGCTCATCAGTACACAAAAGTAACAAAAGATTTAGGTATCCGTAAATAAGTAAATTGCTCGGAGCAAGACCGGGCGTTTTTCTTTTGTCTAGAAGAATTCCTAAGCGTTGTTCCGATCTATTCAATTTACGGGGAATATCAATATCGAGAATGCTTTAAAAAAAGTATTCCCAACAATTTTCAGTAATCAATTTACATTGAATTTACAATTGCCAAATTATCAAACTGCTCATTTTTTTTGTCCGTTTGAAAATTGAAGCATTGACAATTAAATAATAATTGGTAAATGAAAATCGATAATTATTATTTTATCCCCCTTATATTATGACAAAAGATGTAAAAAAATTTTCCGTTGATTTCGGAGGAGAAGAAATGACTTTTGAAACTGGCCGAATGGCTCAACAGGCACAAGGTGCCGTTTTTGCAACACATGGCAATATTGCTATTTTGGCCACCGTAGGAATGGCTCCAAATCCGAGAGAAGGGATCGACTTCTTTCCATTAATGGTAGATTTTGAAGAAAAATTCTATGCTGCCGGAAAAATGAAAGGTTCTCGTTTTGTAAAACGAGAAGGTCGACCTTCAGATACTTCTGTTTTAAATTCACGACTTATTGATCGTCCATTACGACCACTTTTTCCTAAGGGAATGAAAAACGATGTACAGGTAATCTGTACTATGCTACAAACTGATGAAAAAAGATCAGCTGTTTCCGTGGCGATGTGTGCAGCCTCTATGGCTCTTCAAATTTCCGGGATTCCAATCGAGGCTCCAATTGCCGGAGTACAAGTGGGAATGAAAGAAGATGGTTCATTTATCATCGAACCTAGTTATGATGAAGCTGAAAATGGAAAACTAAATCTGATCGTAGCAGGAACAGAAGATGCTATCATGATGGTGGAGGCAGGAGCACAATTGGTATCAAACGAAGAAATGCTTGCTGCTCTTGAATTTGCACACAAAGAAATTAAAAAGATCTGTAAGGCTCAGAAAGAGTTTGCTACTCAACATTCTATAGAACCAAAAGAACCAATGTTTAAAGAAGAAGCCGAAGCAGAAAAAGAAGCGGTTTCTAAACATATTTCAGAAGCAGAACTCGATAATGTAGCAGGACTTAAACATGATGTAAAAGACAAAACTCATGCACTGGAAGACAAATTAATCGAAGCCTGTGAAGCAGAGATCGAAGAAGGAACACTGAATGCAGGTAAACTCAAAGGAGAACTCGGCAAAGCAATTGCTCAGAGCATGCGAAAACGAGTTTTTGAAACGGGGAAAAGACTCGATGGTCGAGCCGTAGATGAGATCCGTCCTATCACTGTAGAAGTAGGAGTCCTTCCTAGGCTTCATGGGTCTGCACTTTTCCAAAGAGGTGAAACCCAGGCTCTATCAGTTGCTACATTGGCTGGTCCTGGAGATGCGAAGTTGATTGACACGCCTCACAAAGCCGAGTACAAAAAAACTTATATCCATCACTACAATTTTCCTCCGTATTCAGTAGGGGAGGTAAAACCGATGCGTGGAACAAATCGACGAGAAATCGGACATGGCGCTCTGGCAGAAAGAGCCCTATTGCCAATGATTCCAGACACAAAAGATAACTTTGCCTACACTATGCGAGTGGTATCAGAAATTTTGTCATGTAATGGATCATCATCGATGGCTTCTGTTTGTGGGTCAACATTGTGTTTGATGGATGCCGGAGTCCCCATCAAAAGAGCTATTGCAGGAATCGCCATGGGACTACTTATGAAAGATGATGGCAAATATGAGATTTTAACTGATATCCAAGGATTTGAAGATTTCGATGGAGACATGGATTTTAAAGTAGCAGGTGATGAAGAAGGTATTACCGCATTGCAAATGGATATCAAAGTAAAAGGATTAGACTTAAATCTATTGAAACAAGCGCTTGAGAAAGCTCAAGTAGCTCGACAGTCATTGCTCAAAGATATGAAAGCTGTGATCCCAGAACCACGAAAAGAAATGAACCAGCATGCTCCAAGAATTGATTCATTTTACATTGATCCGGAATACATCCGAGAAGTAATCGGAAAAGGCGGAGAAACTATTCAAGGGCTCTGTGCTGATTACGATGTATCGATCGATTTGGAAGATGATGGACTAGTGATGGTAACTGCAAGCAATCAAGAAAACGGACTTAAAGTAAAGAAAATCATTCAAAATATTGCTTACAAACCACAGGTTGGAGATGTGTTTGAAGATGCAATCGTAAAAAACATCATGGACTTCGGGGCGTTTGTAGAATATCTGCCGAAGAAAGAAGCTTTAGTACACATCTCTGAAATCACTGATGCCAGAGTGGACAAAGTAACAGATTACTTAAAAGAAGGGCAAAAGATAACAGTCAAACTGATTGGGATTGATAATATGGGACGAGCGAAGTTGACGATGAAAGGATTGAATGATTTGAAGAAGTTGAATTAAAAAATAAATCTCTCCCGCTCTGCAAGTTAAATAAACTACAAAGCAAGCTATTCGCGACCTCTCTTAAAAGAGAGGTTTTCGAATATGAAAACCTTTCTCTTGGTATTAAGAGAAAGGTGGCGAATCACTGACATAATAGGAAACTAAATACGCAGAGCCGGATAGAGATTCCGGAATAAAACACTCACAAAAAACATGTTTTTATCTTTTCTAGAACTTTATCAGATTGCTCCAGCACTTCCTTATTTGAAAATCGAATAACAGTTATCCCCAAAACATTCATAATATACGTTCGAATCTCATCATACTCTTTTTGATCTTCATGAATTTTTCCATCAATTTCAACTACTAATTTGATTTCTCGACAATAAAAATCCGCTACAAAAAAGCGGACAATTTTTTCCTGTTTGAAAATCACCGGATACTGTCTGTAAAATTTCTTACCAAGCAGTTGTTTTCTTCGCAAAAGCTCCCACAATTTTTTCTCGGCTTGAGTTTGATTTCTGCGAAGAGCGCGAACTGTCATTTTTATTCCTTCTCTGTTCATGTCTAATAGAATAAGCGAAACAAAAAATATCTGCAAAAAGAATCTCTCCAGCTCTTCATACATGAGTAATTATCGCATAAGCTCTTCACTACCTCTCTTAAAAAAACAAGAGAGGTTTCCATATAATTCAAACATCAAAACCTTTCTCTTAAAGTTAAGAGAAAGGTGGCGAACCTCTACCACAATATAAAAAACAAATATGCAGAGCCGGATAGAGATCCCTACACAAACAAAAAAAGCGAAATCAAAAGATTTCGCATTTTTTACTTAATTTATTTCATACAGCTATGCCACCCTATCTTGTGAGAGGATTTTCCATTACATTATCCATGAAGTTTTGAATAGCCCTCCTTTGTAGTAGGCGCTCTTCCATTTTGCCATCATGAGGATTCTGACATTCATCTACCTTTTTTTGATATTGACATTCTTGTAGAGCATAAAAAGAATCTACTTCATAATCATCGACATAGTCATCCATAGTTCCTCCATCTTCAAATAATTTTCTAATATAATATTCCTCATTCTCTCTCTTTTTATCTTTCTCCTCCTCTTTCCTATAAAAGTCTCTAGCCTCTTTTTCGGCTAATTTTTCATAATATACTGCCTCCGTTTCAGTCATTGTAGGATGCTCCATACTTGCTTCCTTCTCTTCTGCCAGGTACACACTATCTCTCCCATTATTCCCGTCAAATGTATTCAATTCGGCTAATTTTCGAGCTCTTCTTACTGGAATCGAGACTCTTTTATCTTTGCGTTTTGTCGTATTTACACGCTCATTTATACGGTAAGAAAAAGGACTTTTAGATTCATCTTCACCATATGCTTGTTTCCAATTTGGCATAGTTTCTCCTGAATACTGGCTTGATGTCTTCATACTATCATGATCACCATCATCCCAATATTCATAAGCATCATAATCCTTGTAATCATGACATCCCTCATCACGATCATCTTCCCAATACTCTTCACCCCAATAATCATAATCATCATAATTCCAATAATTATCACATCGCGAAAAACCATCTACATACTCTTGAACAGATCCCCCAAGATTGAAATGATCATCTAATTCTAAACTTTGATCCTCAAAAATGTACTGAAATCTTTGATTCTCCTGCTCCTCCAATCCTTCATAATATTCTGCCTCCTCTTTGGTCATCGTAGGATGAGGAACTTCCTCCATCATCTCATCTGCCATATACTCATCCAATATGCTTGTATACACAACCTCTTTACCAGCATCTCCATCAAACACACTCCACATAATATCATTTCGAATTTTCTTAGCTAATTTTCGCTCGCTTCTTCGATGTTTATGCTCGATCAATCTCAGCGTATTATCTTTTCGACGATCTGAAACTACCCTGTCTTTTGAATAAACAGACAGTCCTGGAATTGTTTGATCTGGATCAATTTCTCCTTCAAGATTTTGGATTTTATCCAATACTTTGCATAATTTATCTATTTCTGACTGAGCTTCTCGAATTTCCTTGCTATATCCCATCGCTTCTTTTGAACTAAATGCATTGCTTGTTATAATCTCAACGAACCAACTAGAATTTGTATTTATCCCAGCCATAACTCGATCCAAAAGAGATCTTCCATTTTTATCCTCAAAACAATAAAGAGACAACACTTCCAAGCATTTAACTCTTTCAGCAATTCGTGTTTTTTCCTTTTTCGCTTTCAAAATCAAATCCAATCGTTCTGCCTCTGAACTCCAATACTTATTTTCAAACACTCGAACTTTTTTCTCCTCTGAAATACGTCTACTTGAACCAGATAACATTGGGTTTCTATCTGCATCTTTCGCAAAAGGAAGGTTTCTATTTCCATATTTATTTCTTAGCGACTTTCCCTCCTTTTGGTCTTTATCATCTGAAAATGAAAGAGTTCCTCTTTCTATTTTTCGACTAGGATCTGCTTCTCCTGAATACAACATTTGAAATTTCCCAGAATTAGAATTCTCCAATTTTTGATTAAGGACTAAATCTTGTATTTCATCACTTCTAAATCCCGCATTCTCATATTCCTCAACCATTCTTGCAAGATCTCTAAATTCAGCCTCATTTATTGTATTATCGCGATCTGCCCACAAAAATATATCATCTGTATTCTCAACCTGAATTCTTCGCATTACCCTTTCTTTTAAATCTTTAGACAATGATATCACAGCTCCTTTTTTTGATTCCACAGGACGAGTCACTTCTCGATACCGCCAATTATCAATTTTATCCACAACTACTACTTCTTTTTCTTGCATGTCATTCATATCCGATCCATCCTTAGTATCACCGGGTGCTGGAGTATAGTGTCCACTTTGAAAATCATTAACATCCTGTTTAAACGACTCATCCACCGTCCCATCATCTCGAAAATGTTCTTCCTTAACAGGTCCTAAAGTTGTTTCAAATCCTAGCCTTCCTGCAAAAGGATTTTCATGCTTTTTATCATACATAATTCCATCTCTAGAAGGCTTATAATCCCAATGTTCAGGAATTGTTGGAGATCCATAAGATACTGTACGGGGATCAATAGATCCTCCCTTGTCGGATGTTCTTGTTCGAAGAGGTCCCTTAATTTTTTTTGGAGGAACATACGAATCCATAGCTGTTTGCAATTCTTCAAGTGACATAATTAAAAGAATTAAAAAGTAATTATAAGCCTGATATGGCCATGTTTTCGATTTTGTCAAGCTGATTTTCAACAAAAAACAAAACACACAAGCTCAACTCTTTGCTTTCACCATAGACTCCGGTCTTTTAGATGCGTTATCTAGTTTAAAACAACCAATATTTTCAAGCAATTTCCACATCCTTGCATTGAAGACCGGACTCAAATCTCGAATCTTCCTCTCCCTTCCATCTTGCATCAACAAACATCAAACAACTACCTTAATTCCCAAAACCCTTCCCCTATACGAATTTTATCTCCCACACTCGCTCCCAGTTTTTCCAACTTATGAGGAATGCGCCACTTCTTCATCACATCATAAATCCGCTCATGAGCTTCAGGATTATCCATATCCGTTTGCCTCACCATCTGCTCTAAGCGTTCATTTTTGAGATTCCACCAATTTGGCGTTTTTTCAATCTCCACTTTTCTCGTATCTAATTTATCCGCTGGTCGAAACACTACCGTTTCATCTCCTCCAGATATCAAGTTTTCATCAGATTCAAATGTACGAGATAACTCTTGTTGTTCTTCTTTAAATTCAACCTCAATCTTCTCCACTTCCGAAGACACTCGTCTCAACATCCCTTCGACACCTTCATGAGTAGCTGCGGAAATCTTGTACGGATGAATACCACATTTCTCTTCAAACTCATTGGTCAAAAATTCTTCCAATTCATCATCCGATAAATCAATTTTTGAAAAAACCGGAAGAAATGGTTTTGCGGCTAATGCTGGAGAGAATCGTTCCAATTCGTGTCGAATCACATCATAATCCTCGATCGGAGTATCGCTCGTCACATCGATCAAATGTAATACAAACCGAACTCGCTCAATATGACGAAGAAACTGATGACCAAGTCCCTTTCCTTCATGAGCACCTTCAATTAATCCCGGAACATCTACAAAAATCAACTCCTGCTTATCAAACCTCGCTACTCCTAGATTTGGAACAAGCGTGGTAAAATGATATTCTGCAATTTTAGGCTTCGCATTTGAAATCACAGAAATCAGTGTAGATTTACCGGCTGACGGCAATCCCACGATGGCTACATCCGCTACCAACTTAAGTTCTAGATCTAGCTCTATATGCTCTCCTCTATCTCCTTTTTCTGCAAAGTTTGGAGCTTGTCGAATCGAACTCACAAATCCTGCGTTTCCTTTTCCCCCTCGTCCACCTTGTGCTAATTTCACAATTTGACCTTTTTTTACGAGATCGGCCAATATCTTACCCGTTCCTTTTTTACGAATTTGTGTCCCAACTGGAACCTTGAGTACTAAATCTTTACCATTTTTTCCCGTTTGGTTACCCCCTCTCCCAGCTGCTCCTTTTTCGGCATGATAAGATTTTTGAGCTCGATAATCATATAGAGTATGTATATTTTCAACAGCTTCAAATAGCATATCTCCTCCTCGGCCACCATCTCCTCCATCTGGCCCCCCTTTTGGGATAAACTTTTCCCGACGGAAATGGACACAGCCATCACCCCCATTTCCGGCACTTATCGAAATCGATACTTCATCGACGAACATGTGAAAACAATTTAAAGATCAAAAATTAAAAATCGAAATTTCAGGATAAAGGAGCGTGTTTATAAAATCATTTGCTTTTTTATAGATTCTGA
>CAZQFO010000001.1:0-59273 GCA_964592695.1 uncultured Candidatus Peribacteria bacterium | reverse complement strand
TTATTGCTTTCACAGCCTGATTCCGGGGAACAAGCACTAGATATCGTAGAAGCACTCGTTCGTTCTGGAGGAGTGGACCTTATCGTTGTGGACTCCGTAGCGGCCCTTACTCCTCGAGCAGAGATCGAAGGAGAGATGGGAGACCAAAGCATGGGACTACAAGCACGACTAATGAGTCGAGCACTCAGAAAACTAACCGCTGTCGCCTCAAAAATGGGAACATCCATCATCTTCATCAATCAGATCAGAATGAAGATCGGAGTAATGTTTGGAAATCCGGAAACCACTACCGGAGGAAATGCTTTGAAATTTTATTCTTCTGTTCGACTGGAGATTCGAAAGGGTACAAAAATGGAAGCAGGTACAGGAACAGATAAAGCCGCCTACGGAAATACGGCTCGGATTAAAATAGTAAAAAACAAAGTAGCACCGCCTTTTAAAACTGCAGAAGTTGATATTCTGTTTAATGAGGGGATTTCTCAAATGGGAGACCTCCTGGAAGTAGCTATCGCATCAAATATTGATGTGGTCACCAAATCTGGAGCTTTTTATTCATACAAAGAAACAAAACTAGGACAAGGAAAGGCAAACGCAGTAAAATATTTAAAAGAAAATGAAAAACTGGCACAAGCAATTGAAAAAGAAGTAAGAGCAAAAGCTGAGATTGGGAAGTAGATTATAAAAATTGAAACATATTAAAATGAAAATTCGTGAAATATGTAAATTAATTAAACACGATGAATGGTCTGAAGTCCGAGTAAAAGGGAGTCATCCTCAATACAAACACCCCATAAAATCAGGACTTGTTACCATATCAGGAAAACCAAGTGATGATCTTGCTCCCGGAACACTTAACAGTATTTTAAAACAAGCACAATTAAGATGACTCAAAAATATTTAGTTGTTATCGAAAAAACTAAAACCGGGTATTCCGCCTTTGCTCCTGACATCCCCGGATGCATTGCAACAGGACACAGCAGAGAAGAGGTTGAAATCAATATGAAAGAATCAATGGAATTTCATCTGGAGGGATTACACACTGAATCCGGAATAATTCCAATGCCAAAAAGTTATTCTAGAGAAGTAGAAATGACAATATAAAAAATTAAAAAATGGGTCTTTTCAGCCGCTCTCGTTATCATCGATTTGACAGATTTGATAAGAAAAAAATGGGAATATCCACAACCATTTTGTTGATTTTGATTTCAAATGCTTTGCTGATAGATCTCCAAAACACACACATTGAATATGGTTATAAAAACAGTGCTCTTCGATTTTTAGTACAAAAAGGTGCCCACATCATGGGGACAACTTCGGATGAAGAAAAAGAATTATTTGATGCACAATCATTGTTTAATAACGCTCAAAAGAAATTGAGAGAGGCCGATAGTCTATATTTTAATGGCATAAAAGATCGTGCTAGCAATAAAATAAATGAGGCGCTCATCATAGTAGAAAATATTAAAGGCCTAGAAATCGTAAAGAATCAGGCACAAATAACACAATCATTTCAAAAAGATCTCAATGTCCTACTCAAAATGATAAATAATAAAAAATTGATATTTCAGTAAAATGACCAACTTCAACCGATTCACATCCGCCATCATCAGTCTTCCTCAAAAAGACATCGACACAGACCTTATCATCCCAGCTGATTTCTTGAAAACAACAGAGAAAACAGGATTAGGAAAACATGTCTTTTCGATCATGAAAAAGAATGATCCAAATTTCCCAGAAATTAATGGACAAAGAATCCTGGTAACAGGAAGAAATTTCGGATGCGGATCATCTCGAGAGCATGCGCCATGGGCAATCAAAGATGCCGGAATAGATGTTATCATTGCATCAGAATTTGCTGATATTTTTCGAGGAAACGCAGAAAAAAACGGAATACTTCCAATTATTTTACCGGAAGAAACAGTTCAACAATTTTTACAGTCAGGGGGGGATTTGACTATTGACCTAGAAAATCAAGTGGTTATCGATACCAATAAAAAAAAATACCGTTTTGAAATCACAGAGTTTTCAAAAAAAAGGTTATTACAAAATTTGTCTGACTTGGATTATCTGATGCAATTTAAAAATGATATTGAAGCTTTTAATGAAAAAGAAAAAGAAATTGGACGATAAAAGTTTTGACAAATAGCTTTTGGGGAATAGAAACTGTACAGAAGTAATGGTATAGATTTTTACTATAAAAATGATTTCTCTAGAAGATACAAAAAAAGATCCTTGTGACAAAATCAAGCGTATTTTGATTTTGGACGACAGTTTGTCTGATTTAGCCTTGTTAAGTGGTGTTTTAAAAAAAACAAAGCAAGATATTGAAGTTATCTGTTGCACGGTTCCAGAAGATGCCATAAAACTACTGACTGACCCATCAGAAGATATCGATGCGGCTTTAATCGATTATCATCTAGGTAATACTATAGATGGATTACAAGTAATCCAAAAGGTACGAATAACAAAATCGGAAGTTGCCATTGTTCTCATTACCTCTGATAATGACCTGGAGCTTGGAAAAAATGCTATTAAGACTGGGGCCAATGATAGTTTATTAAAAGATCCGGAAAAAGGTATTTCTGCAGAACGAATATGTGAATCAATTCGACAAGCTATTTTTCATGCCGCAGAATTACGAGGAAAAAAAGAAGAAATTTTAATTCGAGAAGCACTTGAATTTATTGATCAAAAATCTCTGGAAGATCTGTCTCTGAAAGAAGAATTACAAGCAATACTGGAATATGTTGTGGTTGAAATGAAAGAGTATGGGACCATGTCAAACGGATCGATTCATTTAATCGGAGGGACAACAGGAAATGAAGGAAAAAAAATGGAACTAGTTGCCGATATGTTTACTCACAAAGAACAAAAAGATGCTTGTCAGGGCTTAGAGGTAACCACAAAGTCCGGAGCTTGTATCTGTCAACATGTAGCCGCTACCGGGGAAACAATATCGTGTTCTCATAGTAAAGGGCATTCAAAACATGGCTTTTGGTTTGATTGGGCTATTGATCATGGTCATTTGACCACTAATATTCCAACTCCAAGACCCAATACTAGAAATATTAGAAATATCTTAAGTGCGAAATTATCAGAAGAGGAAGTAAACGTCATAATTTTGAAGGTACAAAGATCTCTTCGGGATAAATGTGGATTTGATAACCTTATATCATACTTAAAAACTTCTATTGAAGATCAAAGCATGATAGAAGCATTGATTAATGAGTTAAGGATTGGTGTAATTAACGTATATCGAAGAGCTGGACAAAAAAAAGATATGCGTGGACCAGATGTGCTTAAGGCAATTGCACGTGTCGTAGGAAGAAGAGTGGATTATCATCGACAAGAAGCTGAGCACGATTTACATGAAGCCATCTGGGATAATACTTCGAATTCGCTTTTTGAAATAGAAAATGATGGCACGCTAAAAAGAGCTAATCCCAGATTTGAAAAAATGTTTGGAATTTCTTCAGATAAAATAGTGGGACAATGTTTTCATGATACAAAGTTTTTACAACCACAACATCCCAGAAGTATATCTCCTAAAAAGTTTATGGAAGATATATGGGAAGAAGTTCAAAAAAATGGATTTGCAGAATACACAGAACAGCTTCGAAAAAATAATGGACAATTGTTTTGGGCCACAACCAGGGTCAAGAGGATTCCGGGGAATCGTTATTATATATCAGTTATTGATGTAAACGAACGAGAAGACAAGGCTAACACAGATGGATTAACCGGATTGACCGGACGAAAATTGTTTGAGCATCGACTTCATAATGCATTTAATGTTGGAAGAAGGCATGGTGAACGACTAGCCCTGTTATTCATTGATATCAACTTTTTAAAGTGGATAAATGATACATATGGTCATATAATTGCAGATAAAGTGTTGGTCCAGATTGCACGAAGATTAAAAAAAATTATTAATCGAGAAGGAGACGTGTTAGCCCGATATGGAGGAGATGAAATCACAGTGCTACTGAGTGATGTATTAAGTGAGGATAGACGAAAAAATCCGAAAGATGGAAAACCCGGAAAAAGATTCTGTGACGATTTAGAAAAAACAGCTATTGAACATCAAAATGTAGAAATTGTATTAAGTCAGATTTTGAATGCATTTGAAGAACCCGTTCGAATTGGTCCACATATTATACCGATTAAATTAAGTATTGGAGCTTCGTTTTGTTCTCTGGCAGAATCTCCAGAAGAAATACTTAAACAATCTGATGATGCTATGTACAGTGCAAAACTAAAATCCAAAGGACGAAAAATTTTTGATAAAGAGCGGGGGCATACATTTGATGAAGTAAACAGTGCAAAATCCTGTTTTGTGCATTATGAACCGGGATTAAAACCTCCTAAGGCAAAAAATGAAAAAGAATCTAGAAAAGAACAAAAACAACAAGAGGAAGAAAGGACGAATAAAAAAGAAAAAACTAAAAAGAAAAATGGAAAAAAACGAAAAAATAAATCAGAAAAAAAGAAAAAATCCTAACTTTTTTTCATTTTCAAAACCTTCATCGGATCAATAAAACGACCACTATGTAATACTTCGAAATGTAAATGTGGTCCAGTAGTCATATAACCCGATCCTGTCTTTCCCTGTTCGCCTCCAGTCTTTGCTATTAAATCACCATTTTTTACTCTTTGGCCTTCATTTACCAGCGTATCTGACACATGACCATAAACCGTGTGCAGATTGTTTTCATGTTCGAGAATCAAATATGAATACCCATACCCATTACTCGAAATGTTCTTTACCACACCATCGGCAGGAGCAAAAATATCCGTACCCTGTGCCGCCCAAAAATCCACTCCGTCATGAGTTATTCCAAGCTCTTGTTCATATTTTTCATCTCGAAAATGAGCATTAACAATCATCGGAATTTTTAATGGAAAATCTAAAATTGCCAATGTATGCTCTTTTTCAGACGCTCCCATTGCAGAGTCATTCAAAGCCAAATTTTTCTCCATTGTTTTCATCTGAGCACTCAAATTTTGCAATGTCAAAGTAGAAGCTGATTGTTGTCGGCGAAGATTTTCTAACTCTTTTTCTGTTTGTCCTGTTTGATCTTCTAACCTAGCCAATCTATTTGCTCGAGAATATGCAATTTCAGACAAACTTTTTTGCATACGTGCAGATTGCTGAGAGAGACTCGTAATACGACTTAATAAGGAGGCTTGATATCGTTCTTGTTTATCCATTTCACGCTTAAGTTCGTGCAACTGATCCAATTCTAATTCTTTTTGCTTTTGAAATTCACGAATTTGTTTTTTTTCTTCTAAAATCTGGGATACGGTTTTATCAGAAAATAACCATTTCATAAGCGATACTTTTTGAGTAGAGCTAAATGAAGAGTTTCTCAAAAATTCTTTCTGCATCATTTTTTCATAAGCCCGTTCTTGAGATCGAATTAATGCCCGCAAGTTATATTTTTCATAAGTAATTTGTGCTAATTGGTCTTGCCATTTTTTTTCTTGTACCAGCAATCTATTCAATTGTTTGGAGGTCGATCCTAGTTCGGTATCTAATAGATATACATCTGTTTGTGCCTTATTTTTATCACTCAAAATGTGCCCCAAATGCTCAAGTTTGTCTTGAATCACACTCTCGGTTTCTTCCAATATATTTTCTTCAAAAAATATTTCTTTTCTTATTTTTTTTAATTTTTCATCAGAAGATTCAAATTTGTCATATAAACGATTTTTTACAGGCAATTTCGTGTCAGTTGGGGACGCTTCTTTTTCTGCGGTTTCATCCGAACCAAAAAAACTAAATAATAAATCATTTAACTCATCGCCAATACTAGCTAAAGTTATATTTGGAATTAAGCACACCACTAATAAAATTCTTTTCATTTTTCTGCATTTTAACGCAAAATAAGATTGATGCCATTAAAATTTACTACAATCAATTTTGTCGATCAAATAGAGTTGCATTATGAATTTGAAAAATGCCATCTGGATTACGACAGCACACGACCATGGACACTACTTTTTGCAGTAATTCTTTCTGCACAGTGCACAGACAAACGAGTAAATGCAACCACGCCTAAACTTTTTATTGATTTTCCAACGCTTGAACATTACGCATTCAGACCAGTAGAAGAATTAGAACAAATAATAAAGCCCTGCGGATTTTTTCGAATGAAATCAAAAACGTTGAAAAATTGTGCAGCACAAATTTTATTAAAGTACGACGGAATTGTCCCGAATAAAATGGAAGATTTAGTGACGTTACCAGGAGTTGGACGCAAGACTGCAAATGTAATATTGTGGAATCTTTTTGGAAAAAATGAGGGATTTGTAGTTGATACTCATATTGGACGAATTTCACAGAGAGTCGGGTTAACAAAAAATAAAACACCAGAAAAAATAGAACAAGATCTCATGAAAAAATTGCCTCAAAAAAAGTGGGGAACATTATCACACATGCTAGTACAATTTGGACGAGATTACTGCAAGGCTCCCGTGCCAATCTGTTCAAAATGTTTTTTGAATGATCTATGTCCAAAGATTGGAGTCGATAAAAGAAAATAATTTGATAAGTTAAGGGATGGGGATTAAATTAATCGTAATGACAAAAAAACGTACTACTCTTTTTCTTGATCAAGGCGAATTTCTCGGAGGAGCAGAAAGATTTTTAATTGATTTTTTAAAAAGTACAAATGATCTAGAAAAAAAATTAATGAATCCAATTTTGGTGGGAGCAAAGAATCCCAAATACCGTAACCTAGTTGCGGATATTCCACATGAAGATTTTAGTTTTCCATCTGTCAAAGGAGGGCTAATAAAAAAAGGAGTAGCCTCATCAAAACTTATCCTGGCAGCGTATAAATTAAAGCAGTTATCTAAAAAAAAGAATGCCAATGTTTTTTTTACAAATACGCCACGAACCCATTTTGTTATGTTTTTGGCTAAAAAGATATTTCATATTTCTGGCAAATGGATTTGTATGTTTCATGATTTTACAGTGCCAAATTTTTTAGTTCGAAACATATCAAGGCATGCTGATGTATTAATTGCAAATGGTGTCCCTCTTCGTAATTTTTTGCGTGAACGAATTAATTCTAAAAACTATGAAAAAATTCGAATCGTAGAAAATGGAATTGATTTTACATCAATCCCAACTGCACGATCGGTTTCTCAGATCAAAAACATCCTAATCATAGGGCGAATCGATCCACGCAAGGGACAAATGCATGTATTGGAAGTCGCAGACAAAGCACAAACCACATACCCGAATCTGAAGTTCACTATTGTCGGGAACTCCGTAAAAGAAGATCTAAGTACCATTGCTTACGAAAAAAAACTTCACCGTTTCGTGAAATTTAGGAGGCTAAAAAATATCAACTTCATCTCGGAGGTGAATGATCCTTTTACAGAAATCAATAAATCAGATCTGGTTCTCTTTTTACCAACTGAACCAGAAACATTTGGTCGAGTGGTAACGGAATCATTATCTCAGGGAAAATTGGTAATTGCTTTTGACGAAACCGGACCTCGAGAGATATTAAAAAGTTATGAACAATTTTTAGACAATCCCAAAACTTCTTTGTTAGTAGAGTCTCTAAATACAAAGGCTTTGACTGAAAAAATCGAGTTTTTCATTAACACTTCAGAACAATTGCAATTTTTTACCAACAGAGCACGAGAATTTGTAGAGAAAAAATTTTCTCTAACCGAAACAAAAAAATTATTATTGACGATATTGATGGAATGAATGATCTTGATTTTTAGTATATCGGAATTTCAATCTTCTTCGTAACCCCTGTAAATGCAGCAGTATTGCAACTACTAAGGAGTTGCACTAATAGATTGGTATTGCTGAGATCTTAGATTTCAATCTTTCGCCGTTAGGCTATTGTTCTTGAGCATTTAAGTGTTCCCGAATTTCTTCCATGGTTTCAAAAGGACCAGAAACATTGATGCCCTTTTTCGCTTCCTCCGCAGCTTGCAAAATTTCAGCCTCCTCTACTGGAGTATATCCATTTTCAGTCAAAACAGGTTGTGATCCAATATTGAGACGCCCTTCTGCATAGTCCGTAAGAAAAATTCGAATAATAGCAGAGATGGATAATTGGTCTTTTTTTGCCCTTGCAAAAGCTCTTGCTTTCAATCTTGGATCAATAGCAACCGTTGTATTTACAGGTGTCATGAATTAATAAATTGTTACACGTGAGAATTATATATTATTTACGTAAAAAAAGCAAGCAAATTTTAAAAATCTTGTTTTATATGCACAATTAAATAAAAAGCAGAGTGAAAAACTAAATTAAGGTAAAAATGTACGCTTCGCCCCGTTGCACTCTTGCTTCGTTCCGCTTCTCTCCACTCCGTTCGAGTCGTACAACACAGCATATGCGGTTCGCTACTATCGTAGCTCTCCCATATTTCGTTGCTGATTGTTTAAATATTAATAAGATTGCAACGCAACATCGCATATACTCAGACGTTATGTGAAATATAATTTTTAATTAAGATAGCCATGAAAATTCAAAATATTACAAAGTTACAATCTGTCTGAAGTTAGGGGGACGCCCTCTAATTTGAGTTTTTTAATATTGGAGACCACTCAATTTATCAATAGTATCCCTAAAAAACAACCAATTCCTTCGTTGTTTTCGACAAGATTTCTACTGCTTGTTCTCTCACCACAACCAAATCCTCAATCCGAATTCCAAATTTCCCCGGATAATAAACTCCCGGTTCACAAGTCACTACGTCATTTTTTTGAGGGATCGAGTCCGATTTTTGTGATACGGAAGGTAATTCATGAACCTCCAGCCCAACTCCATGCCCAAGAGAATGTGTAAAAAAATCAGAATCATTGCCTAATTCTTCTCGACACTGCTGATCTAAGAATTTAACTTTTGTACCTATTTTATATTGTTTTAAAATTGACTCTTGGACCTTCAAAAGAAATGCATATTTTTTCAAATACTCGTCGGCCACAGCCACCCATCCAAAATTACGAGTTATATCAGAACAATATCCTTCAAACTTAACCCCGCAATCAATCAAAATATTATCGCCTTTCATTAATTTGCGATCAGAGGGATTATGATGGGGAATGGCAGAGTTTTCTCCAAATGCTATGATCACCGGAAAAGATAAACCAAATTTTCCATTGTCTCGCAAAGCGATTTCCAACCTAAACGACAATTCTTTTTCTGTTATTCCTGATTTGAGATTCGATTTCAAAAACGGAAGTAGTACTTTATCCACTTGAGTCTGTGCAATTTTAATTTTTTCAATTTCTTCATCAGTCTTCGTTCTTCTTAATTTTTCGATAACGTTATTTCGAGGTTTGAATTTTACCTGGGAAAATAGTTTTCTTAGGCTTCGTTTTTGTGCCAAAGAAACAGAATCTTCTAATGCAAAATTTCTCTGAAACATTTTTTTTAATTTCCCTTCAGTCTTTGGATCAAACAACAAAAATTCGCATCCGGATTTTTTGGCACATTTTTTTGCTTTTTCAGCATACCTGCTATCGGAAATAAGATATTTTTGTCCTTTTCTTGTTTGAATATAAATTCCAAAACTCCCACTAAATCCAGTCAACCAAAAAATATTTTCTCTTTTTCGAACAAAAATTCCATTGAGTTTCTTTTGGGATTTAAGCCAAGTTTGAATGTGAATTTGTGGTGTTTTCATAACTAGGTACTTATACACGATGTTAGAATGGCTTCAAGTATTATTAAAGAGTAATTACTCCAATCTCGTACCATGAAAACAACAAGTAAATGCTGTAAATTGGCTCTATAAAAAAGATAAGCTAAAATGATAGATCTTCGCCAAGATGCGATTTTCATTGGACTCCTTGGCTGATAAATCAGCCTTCGTCGTCCATGAAAATCGCAAAAACTACAACTTTAGTTTTTTTTACTGGTACATCATTGGAGTAATTACATTAAAGAATAAAATCCCTATTTTTTTAATAAAAAATTCGCATTTTCTAAAAAACTGATCTATTATTGGGAGGAAAATAAAATATGAAAATTAAACTAATTCTCAATTTCTTCGCATCATTGGTGTTTTTGTTTACCAGCACATTTGCATACGCTCGTGTAGGAGAAGGCGTTGGGGGGCGCCCACAAATGCCATTAAATGATAACTACAAAAGTTGGTTTATGTACGAATTAAAACCTGGAGAAAACTATAATGATGTGATGAAGGTTCTTAATACCACCGATGAAACATGGACCGTTTATGTATACCCAACCGATTGGATATCTTCTGCAGGGGCAGGATTTAGCCTGAAACAAAGAAGTGAATCAATGGATGAAATGGGCAATTGGATAACTTTGTCTGCAGATAAAATGACACTTGATCCAGGAGAATCAAAGGATCTGCCTTTTCGTATTTCGATTCCTTCCAATGCTAGTCCGGATGAAATCTGCGGAGGAATTGCCGTAGAAAAAGTAGCACAAGACTCTCATGATGGATCTTTGGGAATAAAGCTGAGTACTCGAAATGTCGTCAGAGTTTATAATAATTTTGAGGATGGGAAAACATGCAAGGGAAATAAACGTAAAAAGAAAGTGGATATTTGTCATCGTACAGCAAAGTTTCCCTACCCCACTATTGATATTTCCGTAGCCGAATCAGCTGTACAAACGCATTTGGATCACGGGGACGACAGAGGCCCCTGTACGCAAACGCATAAAGGTCCTAGACCAAAATCAGATGATGACGAAGGAAAAGATGATAAAAAAGATAAAGAGGAGGAAAAGGATGAAGATAATGATGAAGACAATGGGGTGCCTCTCTCCTTTCCTAAAGAGAATGAGAAGGAATTAAAGAAACTAAAGGAATTACTCGAAGAAAAAGAAGATGAAGTAGAAGATCTGGAAGAAAAAATGAAGGAGATAAAAGAACTTAAAAAAGAGATAAAAGATCAAAATGACGATTTAGAGGAAAAAGATGAAGAAATCAGTGAGTTGGAAGAAAAAGTAAAAGAAGTTAAAAAACTTAAAAGGGAACTAAAAGAAACAAATAAAGATTTGGAGGATAGCAAAGATAATATGATTAGCTTAGAGGCGAAAGTCAAAGAACTAAAAAATACTCCAAGATCATGTCCAAAGATAGATGATGTAGATTGTGCAGAAGCCATAGATACGCTCAGCAAACTGGGATCTGTTTTTACAAAAGAGAAATGGCACAAATCCGCACCTGATATGGTTATCATTTGTTTAAACGAAGTAACCATGTCTGTGTCACGTGAAGAAATTCATAATTATCAAGGGTATGAGATTGGTGGTTGCAAAAAAGATAAAGATAAAAAACCAAAATTACCCCCATCTCATTACCATCCCACAAAGCCACAATGGGTTCCCTGTACAGAATTTGATGCTACAAATGTATTTGGAGATGTACCAGAAACCTGTGACAAAGTTCATAGTTTTGAAACAAAACCTAAAAAATCAAAGATTTCAAAAGGAGAGGGGAAGTCCTGTAAGAATGATAATACTGATCTAGCCTGTCATTTTCACCCTACAAATCCTCAGCGAGTCGATAACTCGGGATTTAATGCCAAGGAAGAATTTGGAGATAAATATAGAGATTCTAGAAAAAAGAAAAAAGGTCGTTCAAATTAGGGACTTGGGATTAAACCTTTAATTTTCCAAAATATAAATGAGTCTTTTTGTCTGACTTCCCACGAAGTTTTCCATATCGAGCTTCATGTTGTGCGTCAGCTAGTGTTTTAATCGCTTTACAAAGTCTTGAATCAAATGGATCACTTGATAGAGGCATTCCAAGTTCGGATCTTAGTTTATTAGTTGCAGCTACTGATTTTTGCGTGAATTTGGATTTTTCAGCGCCATGTGCGAATTGCATGCCCATTTCATTTAATGCGGAATTCGCGCCATAAGCATTTTCTTGATTTTTTATTGATGTTGGTTTTACTATTGCGTCTGTGGTAAAGGCCTGTATTTTCCATGCAATATTTTGTCTTTTTGCCCCTATGGCTCTCAATTTTTCTTTTTCTGCATTGTCTGCATTTCGCGTTCCTTCTTCCTGTTTCTGTTTTGCTTCTGTTTTAACCTTATTAAAAGCATTATTGGCAATCCTTTGAGCATTCGTTTTTCGATGTAAAGTATTCTTTGCACTTTTGAGAACATTATTCATATCAGCATGTGACATGTTTTTTGCCTTATTGTTAATGGCTCAAAATTTATTCATTGCACTGTCAACAGCAGAAGAGATATTGCTTTTGACGTTTTCTCTGATTTTGCCTCGGGCATCCATTCCCTTGAATAAATCACGGTTTGAATCCACTTTACTCATAGCTTTTTGCTTGGCCGCTGATTCGGCATTTTTTACTTTCGATATCGCCCCTCGCCTATCCTTTTCAGACTTTTGCCTCAATTTTTGATCTTCTTTGTTTTCTTTGCCCCAAGCTCCACTTTGATCATGCTTCAATCCTTGTCGAAAATCATCATACGCTTGGTTTATTCGACTTTGTGGAGATTTTGAAGCCCTTTTGCTTTCCGCTCCGGAATCAATCGAACTCGAACTTTCTAGTGACATTTTTTTAATTATTATTTATATTGATTAATTTAAAAAACTAAACCTAATCAGAAAAAGCTGCTTCTAATTCAGCTTCCAAATCATTTAATGCTTCAATTTCTTCTTTTCTAATGGAGCCAGATGGAAGGGGGAAGATTTGGGATGACGTGTTTTTTTTAAAATTTTTTAAGACATTCTCTTATACTCAACACTTCCCAGCACACGAAAAAAGGAATTACCCAACCTGTGTAAACACTTTTTGTAATTAAGTAGCTTTTTTCTGAATATTTAGTAAGTTATTCACACTATGACAACAGTTCGATTTCCACCATCTCCTACCGGGCATCTACACCTCGGCTCCGCCAGAACAGCACTTTTTAATTATCTCTTTGCAAAAGCAAATAATGGAAAAATAGTGTTTCGCTGGGAAGATACCGATAAAGAAAGATCTGAAACCAAATACGAGACAGAAATTTTGGAAGGACTAAAATGGCTTGGAATGGACTTCGAAAAAGAATCTACTCAAATATATCGACAAACCAATAATATGGATTTTCATGCGAATCAATTGGAAAAGCTCTGGGAATCAGGTAAAGTTTTTCCCTGTTTTACCTCAAAAGAAGAGCTTGATGCACTTCGACAAAAAGCTCAAAAAGAAAGAACGAACTTTGTGTTTTGGTCTCCTTTTCGAGATGTATCAAGGAGCGAGTTAAAAGCAAAAATGGATGCAGGGGAATCATTTGTCTGGAGATTAAAAGTTTCAAAAAATCAAGAAATAACATTTGAAGATCTTATTCGAGGAACAGTGGTAGTTAATTCCAACACGATTGGAGACTTCGTTGTCGCGAGAAGTGATGGATCGGTCCTTTATCTCCTCGCAAATGTACTCGATGATATGCAGCAGGAAATATCACATGTTATTCGAGGAGAGGACCATATATCAAACACTCCGAAACAAATTTTATTATGTAAAAGCATTGATACTTCGGTTCCTGTTTTTGGTCATATTCCGCTGGTTTTAGATGAAAAAGGAAAAAAACTATCTAAACGAAACGTGCAGCCTGATGTGTGTGTGCTGATTTCTGACTTCCAAAAAGCAGGATTTATTCCTGCAGGAGTTATAAATGGATTAGCATTTTTGGGGTGGAACCCGAAAACAACTGATGAAATTTTTTCATTGGAAAGTCTTGAATCGGTTTTTGATCTCAAAAAAGTGAATCCAGCTGCTGCAAAATACGATTATGAAAAAATGAAATGGTTCAATGCACAATGGATGCGAAAAATTCCTACTGCCAAATTGATTGAGTACTACAATGAATATGCTGATGCTAACTATAAAGAATTAACTCATAGTAAAGCATTTAACGAAGCAAAAGAAAAGGCAAAAACTTTAGATGAATTCACCACAGAATTTGAGTACCTAATCAAAGATCCCGGTATCGATGTGACCAAACTTGCACATGAAAAAATGCAGATTACATCAGTGTTAGCTAAAACCATGCTTTTTGAGGTGCGAACAATGTTAGAAAAAATTGAGGAAAAAAATTTTAATCGAACATTTATTCGTGAAGAAGCGGTCAAAGTGATTAAACGGTTGGGATGTAAAAATGGGCACTTTTTGTGGCCATTTCGTGTAGCATTATCAAATAGCGAAAAATCTTCAGGACCATTTGAGATTGCAGAAGTGATTGAAAAAAACGAAACAATATCTCGAATAACGAGGGCTATAGAAAATGTATAAAATTTCACTACGTGATTTCGCATTCAAATGCTTGGCTCGTCACGAGTATTCTGTTTTAGAATTAACTAAAAAACTTCAGGAAAAATATCCTGATAAATTTGAAGATATCAACGTACTCATTACAGAATTTATCGACAATAAATGGCTTTCTGATGAACGGTATTGTGAAAGTTGTATATATGATGCCGTATTGATCACAAAATCCGGTCCACAAAAAATTTTGCAGAAATTGATAAAAAAGGGGATTCCTTCAGACTATGCAAACGAAATGATCGAACAATATTATCCTCACGAAAAACAAATTGAAATCGTACATTATTTAATCCAAAAAAAAGAATCCGAAATAATTCGTCGATCTAAATCTTTGGATAAATATCAGGTGCAACAAAAACTCATCCAATTCTTAATTGGAAAAGGATTCTCATATGATGTAATAAAAAAATTAACTCCCCTATAATACAATTATTTATTGCTCATAATATCACTTCCTACAGCTTTCTCTACAATTCCAGAAAGCCTCTTCATTGCAAAACTCTTATCTTTTGAATCGGGAGACGGAATAGGTACAATTGCTGGCAAAGATCTCCTGGTCATTTTTTCTAAAAAATCTTCTGGCAATGATTTGTAATAGTTCTCCTCTACAAACAAAATCGCATATTGGGGAGTTTCTTGTTCGTCAGCATGTACTAAAAATGCTAACTTTTCTACTTTTTCACGAGCTTCTTCATGTGAAAAAATCCCATATACTTCAACTCCAATAGCCCTAAATATAAGGACAGAACTTTCATTTCCAACCACCGCTAATTTATAATTGTTTTCCATGTTTAATTAAAAATGTTTTAAGGTTTCAAGAATTTTTTGGGGACTGAGACCATGAAATTTTGCATACATTACAAATTTTATCATTCGTGCATTTTGTAATCTCTTTTCAAAATAAACATAAGGAATAGATATTCCAGTCACTTCTCCCAAAACAGAATTATTTAATAGATCAAAATAAGCCTTGTTTATAGTTTGCTCAATTTGCAGCATGTTTATCTCTGGTTCAGTATTTTCTTCCAAGGCCTGAATATAATCACCAAATCTAGCTGTAAGGGCATATTTTTTAAGCACCAAAAACTCTTCAATTTTTTCAATATCATCATAAAAAAAACACCCTCCATCAACCCAAGCTTCAGGTGGAAGTTTTTCTTCCCCAATCAATATTGATCTTGCAAGATTTCTGTAATTTGTTGAATCAATTCCAAATAAATAGACCTCTTTCAAAAAATTGCATTTAGTGGTTGTCGTGATCCTTTGGGCAATCTCGAAATAAGCGAGATCTAAGGCAAACTCAACATATCGAAACGCACCTTCATGATTTTGAAGAATTGTTTCTGTATTAGAAAGAACGGTCTGATATTCTGTTGCTAGGTTATCCGGGAATCTGTTTTCAAAAATTATAGCCTCCAGTTCGGTAGATCCTAACTCTCCTCTTGTTGAAAATCCGTTCTCTTCAGAAAAAGACCCAAATTTCTCTGCATTTTCTTTGTGTTTAATTTTTAATCCTCTCTTTAAGTTATTCAGATCAAACTTCTGCCATAGCATACTTAATCCCAAGTGGTTTTGTGTCCCATTGATCAATAACTGTTTGGTTTCTTGTAACCCCTGTTCAATGATTCTTGCAAAATCTTTTACTGACGTAGAGTCATCAAAATATTCTGAATATTGAAGTTCTACCAAAACTCTAAAAGCTTCTTCTGGAGAAGTTGCTCCAATCATTCTATCTAAGCGGTTTACATCCAAAAGCTTGGATTCCAATGCACGAACCTGGCCGCAGGTAAATGATAGATCTGACATACTGGATTTATTTTCAAGTTCTAAATTATATCAACTTAAGCTGTTCTGAAAAATAAGTAGAAAGTTCAGCTTTATATTCGAAAAAAATTAGGTTATGGAAACTATTGTCAATTTCTTGCTTTCCATGACGATAAACAAAACCCCCCTTGATCTTGTCCTCTATAAGAATTTCCATTCCGTCTGGGGCTAGTTTCTTTGTAATATCTTTTCTTGCTCTTGGTACAAAAATTTTTCCTGAATGAGACGGTATTTCTGAAAATAACTTTTCTAGCAATTTCGTATAAAGATCATCATTAGCAGATTCCAGATGCTGCAAAAACAGGAGGAGGGTTTCGTTGATAACTTGTTGTTTTGCAGCCAAAAGCGTCTTTGCATTTTGCCTCCTGGCCATTGATTGCGTTTTTGATTCGATGACCTTTCGAGCTCCATCGGCCTTTGTCTTTAATTTTGCCAATTCTATTTTTTCTTTTTCTGTAAAACTAGCTATTACCGATCTTTTTTCTTTTTCTGATTCCTTCAAAATCACAGCAGCTTCTGCTTTTGCATCATCGATTATTTTTTTAAGGATATCTTGTAATGACATAACTTTAACAATTATTAATTTATTACCGCATCTGCCTCCAATAACGGAGAGCTGTCTCCTCTGTTAAAAAGTATTTAAATGTAATTTACCAGGACCGAAATGATTCAATTTTATTTTCCTACCATAAGCATGACTAGTACTGCACCCAAAAGACCAAAAAGGGCTGTGGTTTCAACCAACGCCGATAGTGTAATGGCCTTAGCTAAAACAGAGTCGTTTCTAGCAATAGCTCCCATTCCACCGGCAGAAACTTTCCCCTGAAACCAGCCAGAAAAAAGTCCGGCAAAGCCCATAACTCCACCAGCTGCAAACAGTGCATAACCATCAGCGGATGATAATTCAATCAAAGACGTGTCAAAAGCCCCCATCTTCCTTAGGATAAGAAGGGTTACCACTAATCCATAAATGGCTTGTGAACCAGGCATTGCGGACAGTATCGTGACTTTTCCGGACAAATGAGGCTTTTCGGCTATTACTCCAGATCCTTTTGTTCCCGCTATACTCATTCCAATCGAAGAACCTATTCCAGAAAAAACACTTGCCAAAATAGCACCAATTGACGCTAGGGCTGATGATGAAATACTTACGCTAGTTGCAATTTCTGATTCCATGATTTTAAAAAGTTAATAAGTAATGAGATTTTTACTAACCTGGATTTTTAGAAAAAAAGATTAAAAGTCAAGAAAGTTTGATAAAAAATAAAAAGTTCATACAATAGATATCTAGGAGAGTTTCTAAATATTATTCAAATTAAAATATAAAATTAAATTAAAATGAAGTTGTATCAATTTGCACTTGCGTTAGGAGTGAGTTTTCTTCTTTTTTTTGCGTTATATACGACAGAAAAAGACAGATTTGATCTTTTGTCTCAGTCTATGGACCCGCTAGAAAAAGCCCGTCCTATGAATGACAGAGTGAGTTTGTCTTCGGGTGAACTAGCTAAAGAATTCGTAACAAAAGATGGGGATTTTGTTTTTTTAATGCCAGGTTCGGAGGTAGATTTTTCAGACAATAACAGAGAGTTAATAAACGGAATGATTATGTTTAGCTCGGATTTTTTTAGTTCTTCGGATTTTTCAAGCAATTATGATTCAATATTTTCTCCTGTTGTCGGACAATTAAAGGTCGGACCGCTTTATATTAACGCACCAGAATCAAGTGTATTTATAGCAAAAGAATCAAGTAGAGATGTAACACTTATATATGCCTCAAATCATTCTATTGATGTTTATTGGAGAGGCGCAGCCAGGCCTTTTGTTGTTCCTGCGGGGATGACAGTTTCTATTTCAGAAAATCTCATAAATAAAGAAATCGGGAGTATGAATTACTCACAATTAAAAAAAGAATTTTCTCTGAAGGATTTCGATGCTATAACAAAAACTTCAGACTTTGAAAATTTGCTTGATTTAGCTGTTTCCGCTCACAATAAATGGATAGGGAAAATGGAAGAATTCGCCTCCATGGCTCCCGAAACGTGGTTTGTAGTACGTCCCAATAAATTAATTGGGAAAATAGTTCGATTCATAAGAACTTCGGCGGTGTTTTTACCAAAAAGTAAAAAAGAAGAAATTCTATTTCAATCCTTGGTTGAGCCATTTGTAGAGGCTCATTATGCCGTTAAAAATAATCAAGTAGCCAAAGCCAAAAAGTATTTAAAAGATTTTGAAACTAATTATAACGGAACAGCATGGAAACAATTAATGAATAAGGATAATCATGTTGCAAGGGATTGGTATCGTTTTGTTCGAGCACAAAAGGCATGGTTAAATACAATTGCTCCAAGTAACAGTGCTTTCGTGTTTTATGAATTTTGGAATACTCGTAAAAATGAAAATAACTTTGAGATATTTATTAACAAGTACACTCAAAGTGAAATAGCTCTTTCCAACAAGATGTATGAAACAACGAAGGAAGTCCTTAGTGGGCTAAGAACTCCAATCATTAATATTCCAGAAAACATAGAATATTTATGGGAGATAACCAAAAGAAGACGTTTATTGGGGGAACTGCTTATGGCACAATCTCAATTTAATTCAAAAGAAATCTTTGAAACTTATGCAGAGTTAATAAAAAAAGAAAACGTTATTATCGAAAAAAATACAACATTGGCAGAAACGATTTCATTAGAAACCGCTCAGGATTTGCTTTATTTAATAAGGAAAATATTGAACAGTAAAAATTCTGAGATTTCTGAAATTTTAAAAACTCTCGTAGGTACTTACCACAAACTTGATATCGACAGTAATACTATTTTTACCAAAGAAGAAATGGAAATATTAGATTTTATAAAAGTAGCAGGGAGTTCTGGGTTAACACCAAGCGATATAAAGGCTATGCAGAAGCAAAAAACTTATCAAGACAAATTAAGCGATCAGATTAGTAATTTTCAATACCAAGGGAAAAAGACGAGAGATGTTTCCAAAGATACAGAAAAAGGGCGTATAGATTCCAATAGTGAATTAAAGTCCAAACTTGCAGAAAGTGGGATCAATACGGATGACTTAAGTATATTAAAAGAAGACGTAGATAAACTCCATTTTTCAAATGGAACATTTTTAGGCAGAACTACTTCAGGGGATTTTTTAATTTCATCTCAGGCGATAACAGAATTAACGATTGGAAATAAAATTGTTACATTTGGACTTAATGCCAATAAAGAGCCGAAAAGAACTGTGAAAGTTCAATTCCTAAAATCTTTTTTAAAGCAATACAGTATCGATTTACAAAAAAATAATACTACTACTCAAACGAAATTTATTCCTCAGAATACAAAAAAAGCAATATTTCAAAAGTCTCTTGTGCAGGAGGCATTTCGAGCTGAGGGGTACCTTGTCTCAAGAGAAAATATTACCATATTGGACTTAGGTCATAAAAAGTTTAAACTTACAGAAGTGCTTTATCAGGATACTATATCGTTAGATATGATATTTGAAACAGCTACAGATCTGATCTCAAATGTGAAATTGAAACTAGGCAGAAAAGATATTTCGCTTGGATCACAAAAGGTTAGTCGAACGGAATTAAGCTCTGTGATTGATTCTAGGATGCCTTCTGAGTAATTACTTTTGGATGGAAATAGTAAGGAGCGAATGTTGTTTTATACTGATTTTGCAGGACTTTTTACTAGTTTTTTGCTTGCAAAAAATTATGAAGTCAAGAGAATCTCATCATAACTAAAATATATTTATGCTCAATCTTTCATCTGTTCGCGAAAATCCAGATGCCTTCAAGGCCCAACTGGCTCGAAAGGGAGTTGATTCTCAATTGATAGATGAAGTTTTGAAGTTGGATATTGCAAAACGAGGACTGCTACAAAAAACGGAATCACTTCGACAGCAACAAAATGAAGTTTCTAAGCAGATTCCCAATTTGACAGGAGAAGAAAAGACAAAAATTCTTTCAGAAATGAAAGTTCTTTCTGAAGAAAAAAAAGATTTAGAGAAAATTTTAGATGAAACAGATTCAAAACTAACTGATATTTTAGAATCTCTTCCTAATCCACCTCATGAAAATGCTCCAGAGGGAAAAGATGATAAAGAAAATGTTGTACTTGAAAAATGGGGAAATATTCGGAATTTTGATTTCAAACCAAAAGAACACTGGGAAATTGCGGAAGATTTAGGACTTCTCGATACAGAAAGAAGTGCAAAAATATCAGGAAGTCGCTTTTATTTTCTTCGTGAAGAATTAGCCTTGCTGCAAATGGCTCTGATGAACTGGGCATTTTTGGAAATGAATAAAAAAGGGTATTCTCCAACAATTCCTCCCTTTATGACAAGAAAAGAAGCAATTTATGGAACGGGATTTTTAGATAAGGACGAGAACTATATTATCAATCCAGGAGAAGACGATTTGTATTTAATCGGAACAAGTGAAGTCCCAATGACAAGTTATTATGCTGGAGAAATTCTTGATGAGGATGATTTACCAAAAAAATTCTGTGCTTATTCACCTTGTTTTCGAAGAGAAGCTGGAACGTATGGAAAGGATATGAAAGGAATTCTTCGAGTGCATCAATTTGAAAAAATTGAAATGGTGATTTTTTGTTTACCAGAGAATTCTGAACGTATGCATGAAGAAATTCGAAATATAGAAGAGGATCTATTGCGACAATTAAAAATACCATATCAATTAGTGGATGTGTGTTGTGGTGACTTAGGGAGTTCAGCAATCAAAAAATATGATCTAGAGGCCTGGCTGCCAGGACAAGATAAATATAGAGAGATGACGTCTGCTTCAATTTGTACAGATTTTCAAACCCGACGACTCAATACTCGAATTCGAAAAAAGAATGGAGACTTAGTTTTTGCTCATACATTAAACGGAACAGCGGTTTCTAGTCGTCCACTCATCGCGATTCTTGAGAATTTCCAAAACACTGATGGATCTGTGGATATTCCAGAAGTATTGGTTCCTTTTTGTGGTTTTAATAAAATTACAAAAGAAAAACAGAGGGTATAATCCTCTGTCTTTCCTGTTTCTTAACCCTTCCGAGTCTGGAATTATCAATTTTAGTTCTTTAGAATCCATCGCTCGCAAGAGCTTCTTGGCTTGCGTAGATTCGTACTCCCATTCGAGTAGTTAGTCTGATGACAGATCGTCTTCGACGTCGATTATATGTTTCGGTTACTTCTTGAACTGCAATTGCACCTTTCATATCCTCTGGATTAACTCCAGAGGGGACGACCAATGAAAACGGAATAATAACGCTTTCATTTGGAGCTAGTTGAATTCGAGTTGTTTCCAGCGTTACCCATGATCCCATAGCAGTTTGTGTGCTATAATAAGATGCCATAGCGAAGCTGCCATCAGAAGCAGCAACATAATCAACAGGATACACCATAAGATCTTTTGCTGTGGCAGAGTTGTTTATAACACGGATAGAGTCCTGGGTCGTATCCCCAGGCTGGAGATCATATACAAACCAGCTAGAGTGGTTTGAATCCAGAGGATTTACTGGTTGTCCTCCCGCACCGACAGCAAATGTGCTACTAGTAAATAGAAGTGCAGATGCAAGTACCATAGTAAGTAATTTTTTCATGTGAAAAATTTGTTAATAATTAAATAAGTAGAAAAATAGCTACAAAAAAAGAGGCAAAATCAATGATTTGCTTCTTTTACTTTGTGTTTTACCAAAGGCCTTTTGGGATTTGCAATCAGACCTAAAATTTAATATTTTAAGAATTATTGCGACACTCTTGTATTTAATTAAGTATTATTTGTCAAGTTTTTTTTGACAATTTCTTAAAAAGGCAAGATTTGCATTGCTTTTTGCGTGTTTCTACATCTAATCAAAAAGTGTATCTTTTTTATAGAGCCAATCTACAGCATTTTCTTGTTGTTCTCATGGTGCGGTATTGGAGTACTTACAATTATATTTTGAAATACACGACAGAACAGAAAAATCTGGATATACTAGGTCGTTTTAATATAGAATCAGGAAAAACAAGATTTGGTATTCAGGGCAAGTTGTTGCAAAAAATATTGACAATAGATTTTATTTCACTAAAAATCCGAGCACCAATAAAAAAGGAAAATAAAAAACGCAGAACCTGTAAATATAGGTTCATTTTTTTGTTTTTGTTATCTATTTCTTATGCGAAATTTTATAGCTCTCGGTATCGGATTATGCTTTTTTAGCTCTGCAATTGCCTTTGTGGTAGGGGCGTCTCCTCAGGTGTATCACTCACTTGTGTTTGCCGGGAAAGGCATGCAGGGAAAAGAACGTCGTTTTTCTAGTCGCATGGGGCCGTATCGTTACCAAAAACCTCGCACCCAAAAAATGACTCCTGTAAGCCAGCGGAAATATTCATTTAGTCGTTCTTCTCGTGGATACAGCACAGCATCTTTTACAAAAGAACGACCATTGCGTATCTATAGAAGCAGGACAGTGAAACCAGCTTTTTTTACAGAAACTAAGCAGTTTCGTGTTATGGATAAGTCGGATTATACTATTCATGTTCCATCTCGATACAGACTCGGAGCCGATGGGATTTACCGAAAAAAAGGAAGTTCTTTGTCCTTTCGAGTAGTTCGGAGTCCAGAGAAATTTGAATGCGAGCAACAGAGTTTTGCTGGGTGTGCAACAGCTCTTGGGAATCTCTTTAGAAACGAACAAGATTTAACTCATACGTCGAAATATGTTCGTCGTTCCTACAAAGACCGAACAAGAATTGGCAGCACGCAGAAGGCGCCGATTTTTACGGAATCCTTTAGGGGGACTCATTTTGGAGCAAAAAATGTTTATTTTGCGTTTAATACCGTAGATGCAGAGGATGGATCGATCATTCGAATTGAAGCAGTGTCAAGCGAAAGAGCTAGCAAAAGTGCTGCACAGACTATGTTTGGAGTATTTCGAAGTTTTCGGTTTTAAGTGCCTTATCTAACACAAACAAAAAATTTCTAATTTGTAATTTACTATTTAACACTTCTTTATAATCATGAAAAAAACTGCATTTTTGCTTCTTGGAATCTTAATGTTTTCTACATCTTTCGGTTTTGTGGTAGAAGCCTCTCCACAAAAATACCATTTTTATGTTTTTAGTTCAAAGGGAACTATTCGAGGGCATAGTAATCATGGCTCTATAAGAAAAGTTCGAACTTTTTCTCAGCGGTATAGGGCATTTGGAAGAAAGAAAAATATAGTACGGAATGTTCCTCATAAAAAAATTCAGAAGAGAGTAGCAGTTGCTGAAGACATTCGACAAGCCTTAGAAAACTCCACCTTTAACGACTCAAAAGTACCAAAGGAGAGAGCGTCTGATTGGAAAGCGAAATTAAAATTAGTTTCCAGAGATAAAAAAGTCGTAGGTGGAGGAAATCTTATGCAGACTTATGAAAATGATAGTTTTTCTGTGCAGATACCATCTGGATGGAAATCACATGGAGAAGAAAAGGGACATTTATTTGCTTCCCCTTTTTCAAACTATACTGTTGAAATAAGGCGGATCCGTAATAATTGCTATGGAGAAGGTTTTACATCTTGTGCTATAACTATTTCAAAATCAGAAAATAGTTCTCGAAACATATATGCTTCGGGAAAAATCGAGAGACAGTCTCGAAAAATGCGTACAATATTAAATTCCAATAAAAAACGTCCCACTTACACAGAAGGATTTGAAGCGACATTGGACGGAAAAAAAGACGTTTATGTGAGTCGATACTACGTAAAGGACGTAAATGACCAAGTATTTATGATTGAGACTATTTCTCCAATACATTTATCATCAAACTATATTTTTACCACCAAAAGGATCTTTGATTCTTTTCGTGTTTTTGGAGAAAAAAGTACAGAGATTAGCTTTTGGGGAACTCTGGGAGAAGTGTTTAAAAAGATCACAAGAACGGCGTAATCAATTCAACATTTTTTTGACTTTTGATTTGTACTTCTTACATTAGCTTCATGTTTACAGGGATTATCGAAGAAATTGGCTGCATAAAAAAAATTGATGGAAACATTTTTACGATTACCCACCAGTTTACCGAGCCATTTAGTATTGGAGAATCGATTGGATTAAGTGGGATGTGTGCAACAGTTATTGGGTTTTCTGATAATGAATTTTCAGTAGAGATCATGGAGGTTTCACGAAGTAGAACTCTATTTGGATCAGCAAAAGAATCACAGCAAATAAACCTAGAACGTCCCGCACAGATTGGAGCCAGAAACTCAGGACACTTTGTTTTGGGGCACATAGATCAGGTGGGCGAAATTATTGAAAGAAAGAAAATCGGAGATTATGAGCTTTATCAGATATCTATTTTTCCAGAAAACCAAAAATATCTAGTAGAAAAAGGCTCGATTGCCGTAGATGGGATATCATTGACCGTCTCTGGTCTAGGAAAAAATTGTTTTGAGATTTCCATTATTACCCATACACTTACACACACTACGTTGGGCACAAAGCAAAAAGGTGACTTAGTTAATATTGAGTTTGATATTTTGGGAAAGTATGTGTTGCGGGAGAGAGGTAATGAATAATCAGCCTACGCTTTAGTATTAACAAGCTTCAGTGGATAGGCGAGCCATGATTGATCTATGGATGTCAAATTGGTCCGGTTTTGTTTTTGCTTTCTGTGTATTTTTGTGGTACAATTAGGAGATTTTTCGTATCAAAAAAAATGACCACAAAAGAATTTGGCAAACATATACAGGCAACGGCGCTACTGACACAGGATCGAAAAGATTATTATACAGATCGATCAGATAAACATAGTCCAGAAACACGGAAAAAAATGATCAAAGAACTCCTAAAGCAAGAGGAAGAGTTCATCACAACTCAAACTGTACGAATTCAATCTGAAGAAAGGACAAAGAATCATGAAGAGCTGATGACCAATGAGGTTGAACAGAACATCAAAAAGAAATTATCGAAGCGGAAGCTCGATTGGAAAGAGAATTAACTAAGCTGGAAGCAGCAGAAAAAGAAATAGTTATTGATTCGAAAAAAGTGGCTCAGCAGGACTCCGCATCAAAAAATACTCCAAAAATCATATTTATGGTCGTGATTTCGATCATATTGGTAATTTTGGCATGGATGTTTGATGTGTTTGAAAACAAAGATATATCCATGAATGATGAAATAAACATTACCACTGATACAGATAAAGAATCATAAATATTCAAAAAAACATGTCGCTAGAGAATAGGAATAAACCACAACTATCAGAAGCAGAAAAATCTGTGCAAGATAGAATAAAATCGTTTAAAACTCATGAAAAGGGAAAACGAATGGCTGAATCTGTGCCTGAAAAAGATTTGAGGAAAGTACAATCAAAAACTGATCAAGCATTACAACATATTGAAAAAGAATCGTTATTAGAAGCTATTAAAAAGGAAGCAAAATCATGGACAGAGGATAAAGGAGTAAGCAAAAATACTCTTTTCAATTCATTGAAAAACGGAGTTAAAAACGTCACCCAAAGAAAAATCCTAGAAGAGCAGAAACACTTCAAGAAGCAGGGATTCGTGAGTCTGATAAAAGAACTAGAAGTACAGATTTAGAAAAGCATCTAGAAAAGAGACAAGAAAAAGCTAAAGCAAAGGGAATTCAACAAATTGCGGGGGAAAATATGGAAAAAACTTCATATGATAAAAATGTAGGGCATCATGATACTATAGATGATAAAAATTTTGTACTTAGAAAAGTTGGACCACAGGGGGAGAAGAAATATATTTCTGAAAAAATAAATCAATTAAACCTAGATAAAGATTCTATACTCAACCAAGAAAAGCCAATGGAACAAATTCGTTTCCTAGTAAATGAAAAGGGGCGGAAAGGGAAGTTAGATATGGGAACGGCACAGTTGGCAAAAGAATACTTTGCAACTTATTCCGCAGCCTTGAGTCAGAGAAAAAGAGTAATTAATAAGAAAATTTTAGATGAAAAAGATGGGTTTTTTAAATTTCTTTCTAGAAAAGAACAGACAGAAAATATTGCACAATTAAACAAAGAAAAATCAGAAATTGAACGTATTCAAAAACGAATCATTAGATCCAATAAACTAATGATGCGAAATCTTGGAAGTAAAGCTGAAATCCCAGAACAAAAGAATCCAAAAAATACTTTTAAAAAGACCGATGGAATTGCTAGCGAAGACAATCATAAGGCATTATATTAAAAAAGATTTTTTTGGACGTTTGGGAACCTCTTTAGACGAAATAGAAGATGCTTTTCAATTTAAACCTAGCAAGGAAATTAAACAAATATTAAGACAGAAATACGTTGAAATAATCCATAAAGAACCTCATAATGCAATAAATTTAATAGATAGATATTTAAAAGTTACTGGGAGACATAGCGAGTCTGCAGACTTTTTAAACAGTGTATATGAGGAATCTATAAGAATTATTTATAATCGAATTGAACAAGGCGGAAATAAAAATCTTTTATTAAAACTAAGAAAAAGAATTAAAAAAAAGTGTGAAGATACAGCAATAGATAAGAAAAATAATATGGAATTTGATGCTGATCAGGTAGAAATACGATTCTCAAGATAATATTAGAGTATAAAAATCTTTGAAACATCTGATTTTATCTGATTTATTAAATTACGTCTATCCATGTAAAAAGTAAGAATAAATGGGTGCATAAGTTTTCGTCTTCTATATGATTCAAGGTGTTTTTCTGGTTTTATATCTTGAAAATCTGAATAGATCATGGAGGCTTGAAAACTTGCTTCTGGTTCGGTAGCCGAGGAAGTATCTGGATACAATTTTGATATAGTTCTACAGACTTTTGAATTAAACAGTCTCATTTGTTTTAGATATGGTTCAAAAATTCTTTCTAGGTTAGTTAGTCTGTCTGAATCCACATCTATTAAAGTTCTTCTATTTTTTGCTTCAGCCTCAATTAAATCAGCTGAATAGTATTCATGTATTTCCTCAGAATCAATAAAGGTTGGATATCCCATTTTTATGAATCTTTCAGAAAGACATCTTAATTCGTAATACTGACGCAAAAGCTTCCCTAAGTAATCTGGAAAAGGTCGTTTCTCTCCGAGTTTGAGAAATAAACTTAATCGACATAACTCTTCATATTCAAAATCATTAATCGCAAAATCAATATCCACCTTTTCCAGATCTGGGTAATTTTCAAAATCAATAATGCAGTCAGGTGATATCATATCAAAGGTATTAACTATTCTCGGAAAAATGTCAAATTTGATTTTTTGTAAAGATTTTGTTTCTAATATGAAGATAGAAACGTTGAGGATCATTTTCCTCTTCAATTATTCATGATCTACAACAAACATGATTCGGTAACAGAATTTAAAAAACAAACATTCTCAGCTAAGAATTGACATCTTAATTGCATTTAAAAAAAGAATCGGCACAATACCAAACAATGAAATCCGTATTAAAATGGAGTGGTATTGTTTGCGTGGGAAGCATTATATTCTTTATGATAGCCTTGTTGCCAATCAGACAGTTCTTGTATTCTGGATTCTTATTCGAAAAATCGCTGATCATATTCATGAACGAAGCAGAACTTCGTCCCTGTGGAGGATTTGTGACGGCCTATGGCACCATTCGACCTTTTTCACCGCATCTGGAAATCAAAAATGTCTACACACTTTCAGATGAAAATTTCGGATCTACTCTGTTTCCCGTGGACAAAGTTACTCCGGATATGAGGTTTTGGGATTTGGGGATCCATCCGGATATGGAACAATGTCATGAATCATTTTTGAAATCGTATAATTCAATTGCAGATCAAAAAGTTGAAAAAATTATATTCGTAAATTTCTCAATTATTGAGGACATTTTTAAAAAACTCGGTTCGGTTTCGATCGGGGACAAAGAAATAAAGGCATCTGAATTGTTTGGTTATTTGACCAGAGCAGTTGCGGATGTGGATAGACATGATGAGACCAGCTTGGATAATAGAAAACAGCCATTGGTCGATCTGGGCGGCGGATTAATTTGGGATCTGCTCATCAGTCCTATTGATCTTTGGCGAATTACCAATTCCTTTGATGATTATCTGGACTCAGGAGAACTATATGTATCCGGTATTTCTCCTGAGATGCGACCATCTCCAACTGATTTTTTTGTTATCGAATGGAATCTGGGAGGGGCTAAAACTTCTCGTTTTTTAAACAAAGAAGTAAGAATATCAGCTCGAGAAGTCCTGCCTTCGAAATGGAATATTGATTTTGAATTCATAGCAAAAAATATCGGAGGGATTGATGAGCCATTATCACAGACATGGAAAGGGGTTTTTGAATTTCAGTTTCCAGAGTTTTTGGGAGGAAGTCACTCTTTTGATGATGTGCAAATTGTGCCAGGGGAACTGTTTAAAAAACAATTTTCATTTAAGTACGAAGGCAATCTTTCCGAAATTTCTATTTTTCGACATCGGGGACAGCGTCTTTTTGCCAATATTGATATTTCTTTATTTCCACAAAAAGTTTTTGATGATGCTACTTTTAAAAGCCATGAAAACGTAGGACATTTTTATGGGGAAATCACTTTGCCTCGAAAGACATTTACCTGGAATGAAAAGCAAGATATTTTACCACCTTTTGTCACGCTGCACGAAATAATTCCTTCTGAGGTTGTGCCTTTTGAAATAGAACCAAAAGAAAAGCAGTTTTTTGTTGAAGTCCATTTTAATGAGACTTCACAGCTTACTAATGATTTTTCAGTTACTCTGATGGATCGAGATTTTTCAAATTCAAGTATTTCTGAAAATCCTCAGATGCAGACTTTTAAATTATTGGATAATAATCGGACATTAATTATGAGTTTTTTTCAGGAGGCACCTCAATTTAATGAGCGGTATTACTTAGAAATTTCAGGAGTGGCTGATAAGTGGGGGAATGAAATGAAGAAGGAAAAGCGAACGGTCATCGATAAAAGAAAAAATGATAAATGAATAAAATTAGTGATGTTCGAGATCGTATTTTAGGGCTTGGGAAAAAATAAGTTTTCAAGTTCGCATAGACTTGCATCAGATAGATTTATAAAAAATCGAAAGATATCGGGATATGTTGAGACTTTTTTAGAAATTTAGATGATGTGAAGCTATGATGAATTGGTTATTTTTTCCCAAGCCCTAAGCCAGTTCTATACTCGCCAAAAGAGGTACGTATTAATCAGCTTGAAATCGTCCATTTTTTTGCAACGTATAAGAATTACCCTGAAGAGGTTTAAACACTTCTGCATTTTTACAATTGTTTAGTTCTTCAATTTTTTCAGCTAACACATCGACTTGAGATTGTTCTCCATGTACACAAAAGACACTTTTTAGATTCCCAGCATGACTTGCGTTTCGAATTAAATCGGATTGGTCAGCATGACCAGAAAAAGCATTGAAAATCACTACTTCTGCATTCACCTCATAGGGATCTCCAAAAATATTTACAGGACTATTGCCTTCGACCAATTTTCGCCCAAGCGTATTGGCAGCCATAAAGCCAACAATCATAAATGTGTTACGGGGGTCAGTGATGGTATTGATTAAATGATGGCGAATACGGCCTGCTTCGCACATGCCACTAGCAGAGATGATGATACAGGATCCTGGAAAATGATTTAGCGCTTTAGACTCATCTACACTTCGAGTGAACTGCACATTGTGTTTTTCGCTAAATGGATCTTGATCGTTATTCATCATGTCACACAATTGTTGGTCAAAACACTCCGGGTGCAATCGAAATATTTCAGTTGCATTAGTCGCTAATGGAGAATCAACAAAAATAGGAAGCTTTTGTATTTTTCCTTTGATTGTCAGATCCCTCAAAACAAATATAATTTCCTGAGTTCGTTCCACCGCAAAAGCTGGAATTAATATTTTACCTCCTCGTTCCACTGTTTTATTTATGGTTTCAGCTAGATAGTTTTCTACTTCTTCAATCTCGTCATGAAGTCTGTTTCCATATGTGGATTCAGTTATTAGTGCATCCAGATTACGCATCTGTACTGGGTCTTTTAATATCGGCAAATCTTTTCTTCCTAAGTCTCCGGTGAATCCCAGCCGAATATCTTGTTGGGTATCTTCATCAAATATTTCCCATTCCTCCTCTGCCGCACCTAATATGTGTCCGGCATCATGAAAAGTAACAGATACATTTGGTGCAACTGGAATTTTTTGCTCATATAATACGGATCGAAAAAGAGCAATAGCTCGATCGGCATCTTCAATCGTATAGAGGGGTTCGGCTTCTGGATCTTTTAATTTTTTCTTGAGCCATTCTGCATCTTTTTCCTGGATATACGCAGAATCTCTGAGCATTATAGAGCAGAGGTCTCGAGTGGCATGGGTACAATAAATGGGGCCATCGAACCCTTTTTTTACCAAAGCCGGTATGCATCCGGAGTGATCGATATGAGCATGGCTTAGCACTAGTACATCAATTTCTTTTGGATCAAATGGCATATTCATATTTTGTTCAATGGATTCTTTGCGTCGCCCCTGAAAAAGTCCGCAATCCAAAAGAATACGTTTTCCATTAACTTCAATTAAGTGTTTTGACCCAGTAACTCCTCCTGCGGCACCGTGAAAAGTGATTTTCATTTTTTTATATTAAGGGATAAAAATTAAATAGGCTAATCAAGTTCGCTCAAGATTTATGTTAGATTTGGAAGATGTTTTGCGTGAAAAATGGGAGGCGTGGCCAATCCCACTCCGAGTATTTTTTGCGTGAAAATCTTTCAAAGATGACATGAAAATTGAGATGAAATTGGCTAGTTTATTTGATTTTTATTCCTAAGTATTAAATATAGATATTTTATTCTTCATTAACCGGTTATAAACATAAGCTAAATTATAAATTCTTTAAGTACTTTTCTTTTATAGTCTCCCGTAGCATCTTTTGCTTGTCCTAGTATTATTTTTTTTACAAGCATCGTTTCAAGGCTTAATTCTCGAGTAAAATTAGGATTTTTGAATAATGAGGACTGGTTATTATTTGCATACAGCATCGATATATGTGGCACGAAATTATCAAATTGATACGCTGGTGTTTGAGAAAAAGGAATAATGTTGCCAATTTTTTCGTGAAGGGCATATATTTGTCCTGTGGGATCAAACACTTCTCGGTATAAAACGGTGGAAAAACAGTTTAAATTTCCAAATTGAATCTCAAATGGATTGATATCGTTCAGAATTTTTTCTATTTCAGTTTTCATAAAGCTTACATCATTTCCCTTAAAATGTGTTCCGTCACGCCCAGGAAGAGCGATGGTGATATGGTAGTCGGCAGGGGTTATCCATTCATCCGTAGGAGCTAAATCTTGAATAGTATTGGATATCTCTCGAATTTCAGTTTGGATATTTAAGGGGATTGGAATCTCCACAAAATAACAAAAGTTTGGTTCTTTTGTCCATTTCTTTGTCCCCAATTTTGTGGAAAAATTTTTCCAATTTTTTTCAAATCGAAATTTTTGCTGTTGAAGATTCATTCTTAGATTTTACACTGCAATTATATGAACCATCTGAAATATGACAAGAAAAACGAGAGGGTTGAAAAAGGGTAATGTTTGAATAACATCACTATACTCATGAAAATCCTTGGAATTGATCCTGGTTACGAACGATGTGGGTTTGCACTGCTCAATAAAACAAATAATAGGCTGGAGCTGGGTAAATTCGGAGTTATAAAGACATTAGCTCAAAAAATATTTGCAAATCGTCTTTTTGAAATTACAGAGGATTTCGAAATATTGATAAAGTCTCATCGTCCGGACGTGGTTTCGATCGAAGATTTGTTTTTCGTTCAAAATGTAACAACGGGGATGAAAGTGGCACAAGTCCGAGGGAGCTTAATCTACATTGCCAAGAAGCACGGACTGCCTGTGTATGAGCCGAAACCAGTAGAAGTAAAATCCGTTTTCACTGGAAATGGAAAAGCCGATAAAACAGAAATGCAAAAAATGACACAGATCTTATTTGAATTAAATAATATGAGATTGCAGGATGATGCAGTGGATGCGATAGCAGTAGCTTTTTGGGCGGCTAATTTTTCACCTAAAATATTGGAAGGGGGGGGCGGCATTTAGGGCTTGATATTTTTACCCCAGCTCTCCCCAGGACTGCTCAACTCTAACTTTGTGCAATAGATGTCTCAATAAAGAAAGAACTGCAAATCAAGTATGATCTTCGGCATCAATGGCGCTTTTTCCGAGATTTCGCTCGTGCCTCGTTCAATCTCGCCTGTTGGTCGAAGCTCATAGAGCGAAGACTGATGAAGCGCCGGAAAAAAGCGGCTTGAAGGACTCTTTCTTTCTAGCATTAAACAGCTCTGTCTCTCCCTCCTTGTCTATATAACAAAATCAGCCAGTATCTCATTATCCGTTACATCTTGATATTCAAATCCCACTTGTCTCATTTTTTCAAATAATTCCGAAAAATGATTTGGGTCTTTGGTTTCCACTCCAAGCAAGACTGATCCAAAAGTTTTTGCTGATTTTTTTAAATATTCAAACCGAGAAATGTCATCATCGGGACCTAGTAAGTTAAGAAATTCTTTGAGCGCCCCCGGGCGTTGGGGGAGACGTAATATAAAATATTTTTTTCGACCAGAGTGTTTGAGTGCTCGTTCTTTTACATCGGGGAGTCTCTCAAAGTCAAAGTTTCCTCCTGAGACTATGCAGACGATTGTTTTCCCTTTGATTTTTTGTTTTGGGCAATCTTTTAGTGCATCTATGGAGAGACCACCTGCTGGTTCGAGCACGATTCCCTCGTGAAACAAAAATTCCATCATGGTTTCACAAAGGCGATTTTCGGGGACGAGGATAACTTCATTTTTGATATACTGTCTGATAATATCAAAATTGATTTTTCCTACTTGCTTCACGGCGGCCCCATCGACGAACGTATCAATTTTATCCAGTGTTTGTCTAGATCCGGATTTTAGAGATTCGTATAGACTAGGTGCCCCCATGGGTTCTGCACAAGTGATCTCTGTATTGGGAGATGTTATGTCCATGTACTTTAGTATTCCCGCAGAAAGTCCTCCCCCACCCACCGGGACAATCATCATATCTATAGGGTTAGAAATCTGATCTAGTATCTCAGATCCGATGGTGGCCTGTCCTTCAATAATTTTTTCATGATCAAATGGAGGGACGAAAATCCCATTTTCTTGCACGCAATATCTATGTGCTGCTTCATATGCTTCATCAAACGTATCTCCTGTAAGTTTTATTTCTACGAAGGATTTTCCGGTGAGCTTGGTTTTTTCAATCTTTTGAGCCGGGGTAGTAATGGGCATAAAAACAACTCCGGGGATCTGGAAATGAAAACAAGCATACGCAACCCCTTGTGCGTGATTTCCAGCGCTGGCACATATGATTTGCTGTTGTTTTTCTGGCTCAGAAAGCTGGGAAATGAGATTAAATGCTCCTCGGATTTTATAGCTTCTTACTATGGTGAGATCTTCACGTTTTAGGTAGATGTCAGCTTTATATTTGTCTGATAAATATTTGGAATACTGCAATGGCGTCGGCGAAAACACCGATCGAAGTCGTTCTTTAGCTTGGATAACTTCTGAATTAAACATGACGGTAAACTAAAAATTGAAATATTAATGTCAAAGGGAAAATTATTGGGAATTTTTTGTGCACAGTGTTTTGTTTGTCTGGAATTAGGCTCCGGTGGTAAAGTATATTTAAATAATCGAAAAAAAGGGGGTATTTGCGAAGTTTTTGTAAAATAGTTATTGCTGTTGAATCTCTTTTGTGATCAGTCTTAAGGGGAGTTTTATTGCTGCTTTGAAAAGTAGCACTATGTCATTTTTTTAGATTCAAGTAAAGTCGTTTTTGTCAAAAAACGAAAAAAAAACTTGCATCCAATGAAAAACTCGTTGTATAATCTTTTAGAACAAAAAAGGAGGAAAAAATAAAACAGAACAAAGGCAAGTAGAGTGATCAGTTTTTAGATCAAAAAGAAAAGAGACGCCCGCTCAACTATTAAGATTTGGCTTACACTTGTTATTTATTTCTTAATTAATCAAAATCAAATGAAAACTTTTAGTCAGATGCTCTCGGCTTCGGTTGTTGTGGCCCTGGGGCTGGGTAGTTTTTCAGCTGTACACGCGGATGACACGACAGAGTTGGCGGTTGTTGTTCAGGATGGAGTTTTGAGTATTGATATTGTGACGGATGCGGGAGATACAGTTGCATCGCCGACTGTTTCTCTAGGATCAGTTACTTCTCAGTTTCAGGATCAATTCCCCTCGGGGACTCTAGGGGTGACGGATGAGAGGATTGCAGTTTATAATCCTCGGGTGGATGAGACGTGGATTTCTCGGATAGCCGCAACGGATCCAACTTCGGTTTGGTCGGATGGGGCCACTTATACTATGGATTTCAATGAGCCGTCTGCAAGTGGGTCCGGGTTTGGTCGATTGGAAGTAGATGCTACGGCTGCCGTGGTAGAGCAGGCAGTGATAGATCCTTCTGATGCTTCTTTTTCTAGTTTTACCGCATCGCCTGCAAATGTAAGTACAAATTCATCTGCTCAAACATTTGATCAGGGAACCTTGGATAATATTATGCTTTTTGAAGCTTCTGCTAATGCAAATGATTATGCAGTCTTTACGCTTACAGGTGTTACTCTTGCTCAACAGATTCCGGCTTCTCAAGAGGGAGCGGATTATACGTTGGATTTAATTCTTGAGGTTTATTAATCCAACACAGAAATTTATTTATAGTTCATTTCATTCATCATTTTATTATTTCTTAACCCTTTTAAACAAAATGAAAACGATGAAAACAATGCTCGCAACGGCTACAGTTGCATCTTTCGGCTTCGGTGTATTTGGTAACATGGCATTTGCTGATGATACCACGGATTTAGAATTGGCGGTAGAGGATGGTGTGCCAGTAGTATTTATTGCAGATGATGATGGAGCGGCTATTGCAACTCCAGAAGTTACTATGGATGATGGAGTTACTGCTACACTTACTACGAAATTTACTGACCAATTAGTGTCAGGGATTTTAGGTTCAGACAGTGAAGATACTCGAGCAGAAAGTACTCCTCTTCAAGACAATCGAATTGCAATTGAAAATCCTTCTGCAGATGTGGAATGGGTAGTTTCAATCGGAGCAACACAGGGAAATGACGCGCTTTGGATTGGAACTACTGTAGTTGTAGATGGTTCAGAAGGATCACCGGCAACTTGTCCTGGGAATTCTGAAAATTCAGTTGTCGTTACGGCAGCAATAATGGGAGCTGGTCATGCAGCACTTGGTGATTGTCGAAATTTTATTGATTTTGAAGGTGCTCACGCAACAGGTAATGGTCTTGGTTCTATGAATATCGATCCTTCTGCTGCTGATGTTTTTGAAATGTCTATTGATCCAGCTGATGGATCATACGATACAGAAGGAACTGCAATTGCTGATCCAGAATCAATTAATATTACTAGAGGGTCTGCTGAAGACTTAAGTGTTGATAATGATGTGGTTCTTCTTACATCTAGTACTGGAGCAGATGATTATACTATTTGGTCTATGAAAGAAATTGTTATCGAACAAAATATTCCAGCTCAAACAGCTTCTGATACATACAACATTGATTTTACAATTACACTTGTGTAATTTATTCATCTCGCACTTTTCTCATTTGAGAAAGGTGCGAGATATTATTTTTTTTAACCTAGCGTAAAAATGAACAACTTTTCAAAACTTTTTGCAGCCTCCACGATAGTTGCGCTATCGATAGGTTTTTTTCAGGGAGTGGAGGCCGCGAACGATACTGATTTGAATATTACAATTTCAGATGGGACATTAGACGTAGACATCCGAACACAAGAAGGGATTGCGGTAGCTTCTCCATTAATTACTATGGATGCGATTACAAGTTCTTTTACCGATGCGACATCAACAGGAGTATTTGGAGAAGACGATGAGGGAGAAGATCAACGAATTGTAGCGTTTAATCCTCGTGACGATGAGGTCTTTAGCGTGACTATAAACGGTACTTATGCGGATAATGACTCCTGGTATGGTCTTATCGACCACGGAGCAACCTGCCCTGCAGGATTAGATAATGCAGTAGTGTGGACAGCTGCAAATGGAGGAGATGACAGATGTTATTATGTTATGGATTATGCAGCTGCAGAAACGGCAGGTAATGGATACTTGAAAATTAATCCGCAATCCGGAAGTATAGAGGAGATTACTCCCAATCCAGCGAAAAACATTGCAGCAGGAGGAGCAAATTGTGCAGAGGATTTACCATCACCCGGAGACACTCCTTGTTTTGCGTCACCACTTACCGAAGTTACGGACCTGGAGGCTGCAAATATTACACTTGGTCCTGACTTTAAATTTGATGGAACTACTCCAGCAGCCTTATTTTCTGCGACTTCCGGAGCAAACGATTATACGATATTCTCATTAATCGGAGTTGGCTTATCACAAAACGTACCAGCTCAACAACCAGCTGATTCATACTTGATCAATCTGACTTTAGATATTTCATAAATCTTGAAATTTTAGTATTAAATTTGGTATGGATGGAATGTTAAAGTTGTAAAGTGAGGCATTACTATAGTGCCTCATTTTTTTGTTATTCTCATTTTTCTCTCACTACACTTTATTCCTCCACAAACAACCTCACTCGAAACGGCTCTAACTGCAATATCTCCATTTCCGCCATACACAAATCACATTCTAGGATATCCTCCTCTTCTATTCCATCGATATTTACCGCAAATTTGCCGTAGCAATCAGGACAGTAAATAATGACAGGTTGAGTATTCATATTGTGAAAAATTTCGCAGACGCGTCCATAGGACTTTTTATCGAATATTGTAAAAAAAATCAAATTTTTATTAGTTTTTCTCAGTTTTATTTATTAGATCTTTTAATTCAAAAATAATATCCAGGGCATTCTTCGGCGATAAATCATTTGGATTTATTTTTTCTAAATATTCATCTGTTTTTGATTTTTCTTTTATCTCAATTATTTTTTCTCTCACTCTTGGAATACTAAAAAGGTTTGGTTCCTGAAGCAGATTTTCGGATTCGAGTCGCTGAAGTATTTCTCTTGCATTTAAGATGAGTGGCTTGGGAAGTCCGGCAGAGGCAGCCACCTCGATACCAAATGAATCGGATATTCCCCCTGGTATGATTCTTCGTAAAAACACTATTCCGTCTTTGTTCTGTGCCACTGAAACATGATAATTTGTGGCATGTGATAGATTGTTCGCTAGATCAATTAATTCATGATAGTGAGTAGCAAATAGTGTTTTTGCTTTTATCGTGTTATGGATATATTCTGTAATCGCCCAGGCAAGAGATATCCCATCAAATGTAGAAGTGCCTCGACCGATTTCATCCAGAATTATAAAACTTCTTTCTGTTGCGGAATTCAAAATGGTTGAGGTTTCCATCATTTCCACAAAAAATGTAGATTGACCTCCTGCTAGATTATCAGATGCGCCCACTCGCGTAAAAATACGATCAAATATGCCTAGCGAAGCCTTTTTTGCGGGAACAAAACTCCCTATCTGAGCCAGCAATATGATGAGTGCATTTTGTCTGAGAAACGTGGATTTTCCAGCCATATTGGGCCCGGTTATCAAGTGTAAATGCTGTTCATTGCTCCCCATTTTTAAATGGTTTGAAATAAACGGAACAGTTGATAATTTTTCTATCACAGGATGACGACCTTCCTCAACATAAATATTTGCGTTTCCTTCCATTATTTCTGGCTTATTCCATTTCCAATTTAATGCAGTAAAAGCAAAAGTTAATAAAACATCTAATTCTCCAATAATCTGTGAGACCTGTTGAATTTCTTTTGTTTGCAGAGTGACCAGTATTTTTAATTCATGAAAAAGCTTATGCTCGTATTCGCACATTTGAGCTTGTGCATTTAAAATTTTATTCTCATATTCTGATAACTCCGGAGTAGTAAGTCTTTCTGCATTGACGAGCGTTTGTCTTCGTATCCAATCTGATGGGATTTTAGACTTATGAGCATTTGATACTTCTAGGCAGTACCCAAAATTTTTTGAATATTTAATTTTTAGGCTGGGGATGCCTGATTCGGTCTTTTTTTGTTCCAAAAAATTTTCAAGCCATTTTTCAGAATTCTCATTTACTCTTTTTAACTCATCCAGTTCGGGATTATATTCTTCACGAAAAATACCACCCTGAGTGATTTCTAATGGCGGTAATTCGACCAGAGCTTTTTCCAGTTTTTCCGTTATTTTTTCAAATCCATTAAATGATTCTGATTTTTTTTGTAGTGTGGAATTATTGGAGTTAGCCAGTAGAGTTTTGATAGGTAAAAAAGACTGAAAACTGTCACGAAAAAAAGCTAAGTCTCGTCCATTTCCACGATCGGTTACCAATCGGGCGAGAATGCGTTCCAGGTCAGAAATAGGCGTAAGAGCTATTTTTAGTTTTTGTCGGAGCGCTATATCTTTGTGAAGCTCCTCTACGGCATCATGGCGAGTTTTTATTCGCTCAATAGAGAGTAACGGATGAGCAATCCAATTTCGTAATTTTCGACCTCCCATGGGGGTATGTGTTTTCTGGAAAACAGAGAGGAGGGTGGCAGAGTTTTCATCAAAACGAATCGGTTGAAATATTTCTAAATGTCGCATAGTCTGTGCATCTAGAATCATTATGTCGTGAGGCGAATATTTTGTTAATTTGGTGATGTGTGATAGATCCGCTTTTTGGGTATCTTTTAGGTACTGAAGTACCATGGCAGAGGCCATGATGAGAAGTTTGATTTTTTCAATTCCAAAAACGGTGAGATTTTGTACCCCAAAGTGTGTCTGAAGAAAATTTGCAGCAGATTTGGCCGGGGAGGCTTTGCGTATGGTGAGAAGGGCTTTCGGCAGTTGGCTACAGAATTTCTCATCTAAAAACAAGTCTTCAGCGATCAGTATTTCTTGGGGATTAATTCTGTGTATTTCATCAATAAATGACTTTTCTGAAGGCAAATTAACCGTTCGAAATTCTCCAGTGGAGAGATCAGAAAAGGCTAATCCATATGCTTTTTTTTCACGAATGATGGCAGCCAAAAATATGCTTTTATCCGGATTTTTTATTCCCTCCTCCAGAGATGTGCCGGGAGTGATCACTCTAGTGATTTTTCGGTCGATTTGTTTTGTTTCGGGGTTTTCCGATTGATCGGCAATAGCGACTTTGTATCCAGATTCGATAAGTTTTTGTAGGTATTCTGCATGTGCATGCATTGGAAATCCACACATAGGCATTTCATTTTCCGAGCCACGATGACGAGCAGTAAGCGTTAACCCCAGAACTCGTGATACCAGCACGGCATCTTCATGAAACATTTCATAAAAATCCCCCAGCTGAAAAAAAAGAATAGCATCGGGGTTTTGGTCTTTGAGCGTTTTATATTGACGTTGAACAGGAGTGGACATGGGAGCTTCGCAAAATTAAAAATGCAAAAAGTAAAATTTAAAATTCCAATTTTTTATAAGCGTTTTTGTTTTTTAAAGCAACTTTCAATTTTGTTAAACCCTAACCAACTGGTATTTAAAGTAATACAAAAGTAGTGCAAAGAAAGCGCGGTCTGCATACCGCACTTTCTAAGTTGTATGTGATATTTTTATTACAACTTAGTACGAAATGAAAAATAGTTCGATTATGCTTTTGCTCTTCTGAATCTTTGTAAGTATGTAGCTAAATTACAATTATTTGCATCAGATCTGTGCATATTAAGGGTGCCATTTCTATTTAATGCTCCACCTAGTCCTAAAAAATGCACAGCCGCTAAAGTGTCTTCTACAGAGTACTGTAGATTGTGAAGGCCTCCAACCTTTCTTTTGATTGCGGCTAAATTGTTTAATGTAAACAAGTCCATAGCTTTTTCTTGGATTTCTGGGGTATTTAGAAATTGTTGATCAGATACTCCTGGAGCATACTTGTTTCTATTAGCTCGAAGAAATTGGTATTTTCCCATAGCAGTTGATGTTCTGCTTACAGCCATATATCCACCGCTTCCGCCACTTTCGCCTTTAGCAATTCTTGCTTTATAATCACTCAGGTTGAAATTTTCTCCGGCTTCTTCTAATGACTTACTCATATTTTTTAAATTTTGTGCCGTATCAATATATTTTTGGCTTTCTCCTTCTGGAGCATCTTTTGCTTTTTTCTCTGCTAGTTCTGCAGCTTTGAGATATATTTCTTTGTGTGTGGTACCATTTGGCAGTTGATTTTTTGCCTCAGTTATTAGTTTTGATTCAATTCTTTTTATTTTTTCGTTTCGTACATTCAAGTGTACTCCTTCTAAAAAATTAATCTTCCTTTGATATTCCTCACGGATAGATAATTTTTTTGGTTTTGAAGTGAATTGACCTACTAATAAAGCATTTTCTTCTGCATTTTTAGGCATAATTAATTCTATTTTTTCTCCTCCATAAACCGGGACATATTCGCCGTTATTATCTAGATATCCAACTTTACCGTTTCGTGATACAGATCGAATTACTATTTGTCCATTTACTTTCAAAAATTTCTGAGAAGAGGGAAACATATCTCCGAGTCCAACATTTGAAATGGCTTCTTGATTTCCATGAAAATCTACAACAAATGATCCATCTGGAGTTTTCTCCATAAAAAGTGTATGCAGTCTTTCAGCACCTTTATTTAATTCATTTTCTAGTAGTTGATCTTCTCTCATAATGCGAAGGTCTTTTTCTGATTTACCTTTTAGTTCTTCAATTTTTATTTTTATTTCATCCTCACTTTTTCCCTGTTTTTTAAGATCTTCTTTAATTTTATTTTCTAATTCTTTTAAGACCACTTTTAGTTCTTTAGCTTTCACAATAGTATTAATTTTCTTTGTAATATTTTTTTCTGGAAGTCCAAAAGATAGAGCTTCAGAAGCTTTTATTCCTCCTAAGTACTCTGAAACTTCATTAGAAGTTGGAATCTTATCTTCCTTGCCTATGTCATATTTTTCTTTTTTCAAAGAATCAATCCATTTTTTTCCATCTTTAATTTTTTCATAAATTTCAATGAGTCTTCTTTGGGGAGGAAGAGTTTTATTAATTTCGTTTTGTTTTCTTGTTTTTTGTATTTCAGGGCCAAATTCTTCATTCAATTTTTCAGGAGATTTTGAATTTTTTTCTGTTTTTTTTTCAATTAGATTTTTAGGTGGATTTTCGAGAGTAGCCATCTTTAATTATTTATACTAATAATTCTATTGATTATATCACAATAACACATTTGATTCAACCTGGTTTTGTTTTTTTTTGTATAATTATTGCGAAAAATCCCATACATAAGGTGTATTAATTTTTTTTATGAGTTGGTTTGTTTTATTTGGCTTAATGAAGGTAAAAAAGGTGAACAATAATTGAGGTTGTTTTTTTGTATTTTAAAATATAGTTATGTGTGATGCAATAGCTTTTTTTTAAAAAAAGCTTGCAAAAGACCTAGGAGTGGGCTTAAGATTGATCGGCTAAGTTTGTTTTTATTTTTTAACCCCTTTTTACCATGGCCCTTACAAAAGGTGACCTCGTAAACGCTATTGCAGCTGGCGCTGGCATTACCAAAAAAGCTGCAGGAGACGCCCTATCGGCACTGATTAGTGCAGTTGAAAAAGAGCTTAAGTCCGGAGGACAAGTAACTATTACCGGATTTGGTACGTTCCGAGTTTCTCATAGAGCTGCTCGAACGGGAGTAAATCCACAGAATCCTTCTCAGAAGATTCAGATTCCTGCTACAAAAGTTCCAACTTTTAAAGCGGGAAAAAATTTAAAAGATGCTGTCCGATAGTATGTTTTAAACCTTATCTAAAAAATACCGCCCCGGTGATTTCGGAGCGGTGTTTTTTTATTCTGTTTTTATTTTATGATTTTTTTTTATCGTGAGTTGTTTTTTGTTTTGAGGTTTTTCTCGGGTGTGTTTTTTGTTTTTTTCCTCTGATCTAGTAGGTTTGTCATGCGGTGTTTTAGCTGGGGTAGTAGTGGATTCTTTTTCTTCAAAAAAACCTGTCAAATCTTGAATTTCATCAATCATTGATGTGAATTCTTTCTTTTTTTCTGCCAAAAGCTTTTCTTCTTCTCTGATTTTATTTTTAAGCTCGTTAATCTGTTTTTTTAGCGATTTAATATTATCATAATGAACCTGTGTAAATGCTTTTATTGCTTTTTTAATGTTGCGTAAGGCAGTAATAGGATCGTCTCCTTGACTAGTTGTTATTGTGTTTCCTGGGGTTGCATCAGAGGGGGGATTCGAAATTATATCGTTTGAAGCCTCGATCGTGCTGGTTTCTACAGGAGTAGCTACATCAAAAGGGGCAGCAGGAGCTTCATTAGGCTCAGTTTTATCAGGAGCATCAGAAGGCGCTTCTACAGGAGCAGCAGCATCAAAAGGGTCAGCTGGAGTTTCATTAGGCTTAGTTTCATCAAGAGAATCAGAAGGCGCTTCTACAGGAGCAGCAGCATCAAAAGGGTCAGCAGGTGCTTCATTAGGCTTAGTTTCATCAGAAGAATCAGAAGGAGCTTCATTCGGCTCAGTTTTATCAGGCACATCAGAAGGCGCTTCTGCAGGAGCTGCAGCATCAAAAGGGTCAGATGAGGCTTCATTTGGCTCAGTTTTATCAGGAGCATCAGAAGGAGCTTCTGCTGGAGTAGCTGCACCAAATGGGTCAGTAGCGGGACCATCTTTTTCAGAAGAAATTGGCTCTTTCGTTTCTGTTGGAGAATCTTTTTTGTCATCAGCTTTTTCCTCTTTTTTTTCTGATACATCAGATTTTTGTAAATCTTGCTGAACAGTATCATCTCCTCCGGAAGAATTAGTATTAGCTGTTGTCTGGGAATTATCTTCATCATCCCCGCCGAGACCGAAATTAAACTTTACCATTTTCTTAAGTTTTAAAGATTAAAAACTTTTGACTTATTGAGTGAAATCTAAATACTATACACGATTTTTTTATAAAAATCAAGTTTTTTTTATTTTTTGCACCGTGAAGAAGACCATAGAACGTATTAAAAAACTATCTAAAAATGCAGAAGGTTTGCTTTCTGTTGTGCAGAGTACCCAAGATTTAAAAGAATTATATGATCAATTTCTTGGAAAGAAGAGTGAAATTAATTTTATTTCCAAAGACTTGAAAAACTATTCTGAGCAAGATCGAAAGATTATTGGAAATGAAATACATCTATTTCGTTCTGGTTTTTGTAAAAAAATTGAGGTGCTAAAAACTAGACTTGAAAAAGAATTGTTAGAGGGCAAGTTGAAATCTGATTGGATGGATGTAACCAAAAGAATTTATACCAATAAGGGATCTTTGCATCCATTGTCTCTGATTCAAAAAAAGGTGGAATTGATATTTTCTTCCATGGGATTCGAAATTGCAGATGGGCCGGAATTAGAAACAGAATGGCACAATTTTGATGCCTTAAATGTTCCGACTGGTCACCCTGCTCGAGATATGCAGGATACCTTTTGGATAAAAAATGAATCTGAGAATTCTATAGATAATTTTGTACTTCGTACACAAACTTCAAATGTGCAAATTCGAGAAATGAGTAAAAGTGGAGCACCCATACGAATCATCGCACCAGGGCGTACTTTTCGAAATGAAGCAATTGATGCATCTCATGATGCTATGTTTTATCAGGTAGAAGGTCTTTTAGTCGATAAGGATATTTCGTTGGCTCACTTAAAAGGGGTATTGGAATCTTTTTTAACTCAGTTATTTGGTCAAGAAGTTACTATTAGATTGAGACCCGGATATTTTCCATTTGTTGAGCCTGGATTGGAAGTGGATTTTTCTTGTCTTTTGTGTAAGTCTCAGGGATGTCGAGTCTGTAAAAATTCGGGATGGATAGAATTTATGGGGGCAGGAATGGTACACCCAAATGTGTTAAGGAATTGCAATGTTGATCCTGATGAATTTACAGGGTTTGCATTTGGATTTGGACTTACGAGATTGGTCATGATGAAGTATGAAATTGATGATATTCGATTGTTAACATCTCAAAAAAAAGAATTTCTCGATCAGTTTTAATTTTTTATTGCTTTTTTTTCTTTATTTCATAAATTATTAGAAATTACCTTCATGGGAAAATATCAAAAAAGAATTGCTCAGTTTTCACCTCAAATTCAAGCCCTTATTCAAAAGGGGCGTGAGCAGAAATTTATCACGGAACAAGAATTGATGCATGTAGTTCCAGATGTGGAGCAAAATATTGCTATTATAGATAGTTTGTATGAGCTATTATTTGATTTAGGGATAGATGTTATTGATGTTAAAGAAGAAAAAATATGGAGAGACGCACTAAAAGCACAGGAAGAATCGGAAAATCTTCCCAAACCAGAAGAACTTTCGGCAGAAGGTTCTGGACCTGTTTCTGACGAAGCAAAAGAGGTGGGAGGAGCAGAGTCTGATACAGAAAGTGCAAATGATACTACTCCGGTAGTAGATCTTTCGGAAATTTCCAATGATTCAGTGCGGATGTATTTGAATGAAATAGGAAGAATCCCTCTTCTAAAGGCGGAAGAAGAAGTAAGCCTTGCAAAACGAATCGAAAAAGGAGACCTGTCTGCTAAACAAAAATTGGCAGAATCAAATCTTCGGTTAGTTGTATCTATTGCGAAAAGATATATTGGACGAGGGCTTCCTTTTCTAGATTTAATGCAGGAGGGTAATTTTGGATTATTAAGGGCTGTTGAAAAATTTGATTTCAGAAAAGGATTCAAATTTTCCACCTATGCGACATGGTGGATTCGCCAGGCAATCACAAGAGCTATTGCAGATCAAGCACGGACGATCCGAATTCCAGTGCATATGGTGGAGACCATTAATAAATTAACACACACGCAGCGTCGTTTATTACAAGAGTTAGGGCGAGAACCACTCCCAGAAGAAATTGCCGCAGAGATGGATATGGATGAGAAGAAGGTAAGTCATATTTTGAAAATTTCGCAAGATATAGTTTCTCTTGAATCTCCGGTAGGAACAGAAGAAGATTCTAAACTAGGAGATTTTATCGAAGATGAATCAGCCGTATCTCCATTTGATTCCGCGCATAGAATACTTATAAAAGAAAACATTACTGAATTGCTTCAGTATCTTTCTTCTCGAGAACAAAAGATCATTAAGATGCGATTTGGGTTAGAAGATGGGGTAACACATACATTAGAGGAGGTGGGGCGAGAGTTTAACGTAACGCGAGAACGAATCCGACAGATCGAGAGTAAGGTGCTAGAAAAAATGAGGGATCATCCGATGTCGAAGAAGATTACTGTATAAATATAATATTCAAATTCCAAAAACACTTAGTTTTAGGGTGTTTATTGATGATCATCAATTTCAAAAACTCTCAAAATTTCACCATCAAAAACACACCAGACTCGATATTGTTTGTTGATGCGAAATGAATAAATTTTATCCATTTTTGGTCGACGAACTTTGGAATCAACATTTCCCAGATATCCCATTTCCAGGTAGTATTTTGCTTTTTTGTATTGAGTTACCAGATTCCTTTTTTGCAAAAACTTTAGAACTGATTTCTCTTCAAGAATTTTCATAATTTAAATATTAACAAATTCTGAAAGAGGTTTCTTTTGAGAATCATCTGCTTTTTCTTTAATTTCAGCAGAAATATCGGAATCATTCATTAGTTCTAACTCTGTTGGGAAAAGGTTATTTTCTTCAATCATTACTTCGGATTTTTTTACTGAAAGACGAAACATATGTTGATTTACTAGCTTTTTAAATTCATCAATAGGGATTTTTATTATGTTGCCCGAAACTGGAAATGTCTTTACGTGCATATCGTGATTTTATAAAATAATTTCAAATAATCAATTTACGTATCCTCCCAAAATTTCAGTGTAACGCCTTCACATGAAATGCGGGAAACTGCATAAACACTGGATGAAGAAATTGGATTTTTAGGATTTACATTGGAATTTTGGGAGGATACCAATTTACTTCAAAACCTTTCCTGGTTCCACCAATTGGTTCTTGCTCACTTTTACCCCCGGCATCAACATAGCATGTATCCCAATTTGAGCCTCTCTCCCTACAATTGCTCCCAGTTTTTCACATCCTGAATTAATTCGGTCATCTTTAATTGAGACTTTTACCGGATTGCGATCCAGTCTCATGTTTGCAGTACAGGAAAAAGCTCCAAAATTTACTCCAGAATCAATTACTGAATCTCCCACGTATGCATAATGTGTCGTAATATTGTCCGCCAAATAACTGCGAGCTATTTCGGTATTGTATCCAACCGTGCAATTTTTTCCGATCATAGAACTTCTGACTAATGCATTGTTACCTACTATGCTACCTTCGCCAATATAACATGGCCCCTGAATCACTGCATTTTCAAATATTTTTACGTCCTTTGCGATTACTACATTATCCCCTTTGATAGCAGCACTCGATGCGATTTTTGCAGACGTATCAATGCTATTGCCTTGATTTTGCATAAAGACCTCCATCATGTCTAACACATGCCATGGGTATTTTATCGCATTCCAGGTTCTATCATATTTTATAGCTACAAACTTTTTTTCCTGAAATAAATTTTGCAGAGCTACTTCATATACATCATCCTTTGAGGAAGCAGCACTTTTTAGTGCGGATTTAATATCTTCGGCTTTTTTAAAATAATGCGTTACGATGTTTACCAAATTTGAAGGCTCTTTACCAGATCCCGGTTTTTCAATGATCCGAGTGATAATATTTTCTTTTTTAATTTCTAAATATCCTCCAGGAAAATATGATTCCACTTCTTTCGCAAGAATTCCTCCATCGTAATTCTGTGAAGCATTGAGAACGTCATTATAAGCACTCGGTTCGATTAGATCATTTCCACCCAAGATAAAAACAGCCTCTTCATCATCAACTAATTCAAGTCCATCGGCGATTCCACCAGCCTGACCTTCTGCTAAATTTTTTTGGGTGGTTATTTCAAATCTAAATGACTGTTTTTTTAGTATTTTATTAATCACCTCCTGGTTATCTGGATTGGTGACAATGATAAAATTGTCCAATCCCCCATTCTGTGCATTTTCTATTAATCGAAGAAATAAAGGTTTTCCACAAAAATTTAATAAGTTTTTATCAGAAATAGGATCCATTCGGGATGATCGACCGGAGGCCAGAAGTATTATTTTCATCACATTTATCCTACTTAAAAAATAAATCGAAACAATAAAACATTTATTAACTTTTAAACTTTTATTAGGATAAATATGAAAGAATATGCACCTACATCAATGACTATTCATATGAAATCTAAATCATCAATTGCTTCTAATATCTGGAAACTATACTTTTTACAGGGGGCTATTTGGTTTTTTATTGTTACCGCCATCATTGTTCTGTTTTATCAGGAAAACGGACTCAGTATGAGAGAAATATTTATTGTTCAATCCGTTTTTTCCGTTGTCCTTCTGGTGATGGAAGTGCCTTCTGGGTATTTTTCTGATCGAATTGGACGAAAAAAGGCGCTGATTATTGGAGCACTAATGTTGATATTGGGCTGGAGTATTTATGCAATAAGCTATTCTTTTTATGGTTTCCTTATTGCAGAAGGAATACTTGCAACCGGTATTAGTTTTATATCCGGAACGGATAGAGCTTTGATGTATGACACTCTTTTGGAGTTAAATAGAAAAAAAGAAAACAAACTTATAACGGGAAAAATGGTATCGATTGGGAAATTTGCTGAAGCAATCGGGATGATTATAGGTGGCTTTTTGGCAACTATTAGCTTGCGTCTTCCTTTTCAGGTACAGCCCTTTGTTCATGTTTTTACGCTCATTATAGCCCTGAGTCTGGTGGAGCCCAAAGTTCATAAGGCGCAATCTGATGATACAAAAAATATGTGGCAGATTATTAAGCATGTTCTACACGAGCAAAAAGAACTAAAATGGCTGGTACTTGTGGGAGCATTATCTATGACGGCAGGAATTACCATGTTTTGGTTTATGCAACCATATTTTGAAATAATTGGGATTCCTTTGATTATGTTTGGAATTATTTTTGCTGTTTTTCGGCTTTCTACTGGATTATTTGCCTTATGGGCGGATCCGATCGAAAAATATCTAGGAAGGAAGATATCGTTGATCTTATTAATATTTCTGCCTGCTGTTGCATATTTTGGATTGGGATGGTACCAGACTATTTGGGCACTGGCATTCTATTTTGTTTTTCAATTTACCTGGGGATTTGGCGAGCTGGTATTACAGGATTATATCAATAATATAGTAACTTCTGATATGAGGGCTACGGTGCTCTCCATTAATAGTTTTATGGGGCGGATATTTTTTGCATTATTTGGACCATTATTAGGATGGATAAATGATATTTACACGTTACAACAAGCACTCTTGGTAGGGGGAGGGATAATTGGTGTATCCGGAATAATCTCTCTTTATTTTTTGCACAGACACAAAATTCTATGATGTTTTTCTTGTATATTTATTTCTGATTTTTATCATACCCAAGTTAATAAAATCTAAAAAATGAAAAAAACTATTTCACTTCTTCTCGCAATTTCTGTATGTACCACTACCCTTTTATTAAGTGCTTGTACTTCAAAAGAAAAGAAACTATCGAGTACTACTAACTCTGCTAATCAAATGAAAACACTAGTCACTGAAGAATCCGGCTCACTACAAGTTCAGACGCTCAAAGAAGGGAAAGGACAGGTGGCAAAAAAAGGGAAGAATGTGTATGTCCATTACGTAGGAACTCTCACGGATGGTACGAAATTTGATTCGAGTCGAGATAGAGGGAAACCATTTCCATTCACCTTGGGAGTGGGGCAAGTGATAAAAGGATGGGATCAAGGAGTAGAGGGAATGAAAATTGGAGAAATTAGGAAATTAATAATTCCACCAAATTTGGCTTATGGAGATCGAGATATGGGAAAAATACCACCAAATTCGACATTGGTGTTTGAAGTGGAGTTATTGGAAATTAGGTAGTTGAAGAATATTATTATTTTTTGAATTGTGTTGTTACATCGGGCATTAAACAAATAAAGCGCGATCTTGAGACCGCGCTTTCTGGTTTTATGTGGTTGATTATTCAGCGTGGTGAGGACGAAGTTCAGTTTGAATTATTGCATTCTCTTTTTCTGCTCTCTTTCTACCGAATTTAGTCTTTTTTTGTAGTCAGCGTTGACCTTGAAATAGGTATAGATAATTCCTCCTATAGTGCTAATCAAAGCTAGATATAACCAGATCCTCATAGAAAAAACAGGAACTCCTGAGAATCGAGCAGAAACTAAAATTATTCCGAGTCCCCCTAAAAATATAAATTTTCCCATTTTGTTTTTCATGGATTTTTTTAGGTACTTATTTTCTCCTGCAAATTTATGCATAATTTTTCCTGTAAAAATTATAGCAATAAAAAATACTAATAAAATGTAACCAGGTAGGAAATCTCCTCCAGGATTGCTGTCTAAGTAGTAACTTGAGTTAAATAAGTGAAGCCAATTGAAATTCATTTTTATATGATTAATTTAGTATGTAGAAGTTAGTATGTTTCTACTTAAATGCAAATGAAAATGATTAGATCTAAACTCGTTATAGATCTTCATCTCCCGGTATATAATCCCCTTCATCCACTCCATAATCCTGCCCAAACCTTCGTTCAGAATGTAAGAAGTCATTGGCATAAGTTTTGAAAAACCAATGGTAAACTCCTTCTGAAATTCCATTTCCCATTCCTAGTAATCCATGTAAAAATGGTAGTGATAAAAATATGGCAATCGTTGCTTTTGTATCTAATAAGATGCTTTCTAGTACAAAGAACATAGCAATTCCAAGAATGATTCCGTATATTCGAACAAGTAAGTACTTGGTTTGGGTTAAAGTTTCTAATACTATATAAGTAAATATCGCACAAAATCCAGTATGCAAAATAGCCGCAAAAGCAACTCCTGGGACCTGAAAGGAGGCATTTGCAAATATATATGCAGGCAGAAAAATAATTAATATGATAACACTTGATAAAAATACTTGAGTGATACTGGTCGCACGGTTTTCGTATTTTTCTTCTAGCATATTCATCCCTATGGTATAGGAAATATTTGATAGCAATGAGGCGATGAAAACTCCAAAGACTACAATATAAACAAAAAGAGGATGAGCCGGTGGGCGGTCTAATTGAATTCCAATTGTTGGATTAAGATCAGTAGGTTGATTGAGTGTATCGCCAACAATAGACCAAGTAAGAAAAAGTATCAGACCTAGTATTACGGTTCCGATTACCCCTGAAAAAAATCCAGCAATAAACCGAAAGAAAATAATTGAAATCGGAAATACATCATTTTTTGGGACAGTGGTGATATTTTGTTCTTCCATTTTTTTATTTTATTCTATGCATTATACTTGAAAAAAGGTTTGAAATCAAGTTAATTAATGAAAAAAAAGTAAAGTGAGTAATTTGTGCAAATTTGATTTGATTTCAAAATAAAACTGATTACCATCAATTAGATTTTATGACCTTGGTCTATTACAAAAAATATGAGGTGAGATCAACGGCAATACAAAGAGAAAACCACATAAAATCAATGAAGGGAGGAAATGGGTTTAAAAAAATAATTGGATTGTTATAATCCAACAGAATGGGGCGTGGCCAAGTGGTAAGGCACCAGGTTTTGGTCCTGGCATTCGGGGGTTCGAATCCCTCCGCCCCAGCCAGAGTGGATAACTCGATTTCAAATCATCCATTAATCCTTTATCAATAAGGCTTTTTGGAGGTTCGAGCGAAGTCGGTTTCGATTCCTTTACTTTTTTTATTAGCAAATATGGTTCTTTCACTTCCAGAGTGAGTTGCCGGTCTTTTAATCGTAGGTTCGAGCCAACTCGAGACAAAATATACTTCTTTTCTTTGATTGTTCCTGTTTTTAATCTTTTTGATATTCCATTAACGAAAGTAAACTCTTCTTCAGCGTCTTCTATCCATTGATCAGAATTTTGAGCTAGTTCTTTTATTTGAGAACCAAATTGATCTCTTTCTGCTTCCAACTCCTTTTTTTTGGCCTCAAATTCACTTTTTTCTATATCTCCATCAAGGCGAAGATCGAGAAGGCTTTTTAATCTTCTCTGACTTTGGTTAAAGCTTTTCTGCAGGCTTTTCGTTTGATGTTCTGTGACAATGGCGTTGTCTTCATTTAAATACTTCAGCCACTCAATTGCCCATTTCTCGAAATCTGAATCAATATCTAAGTCCTGAAGCACATTCATGATTTGAGATTCCAAAATTGCTTCCTTCATGTATTTTTGAGTGCATTTTCCCTGTTTTTTCGTACATCTATAATAAATGTACCAGTTTCCTTCTGTAATGATGGCCTCTGTTATTTTGTGTCCACAGCGATTACAATTATGAGGATTTTTTGCCGAATGTTGCTTTCGACAAACTGGACAAGCATATTTCACTTTTTCTTCAGCTGTAATTGCACTTCCGCACTCACCGCAAGATATACTTCCAGTAAAAGAAAAATCATAGTTCTGTGTTCTGTTTTTCCCTTCTCTTCGTAAAATACTTTGTACTTCTTCATATTCTCTCGGTGTAACCATTGGTTGATGATTCCCCCAGTTTTCATTATCTCCATTGATCGTTTTCCCGTAGTAGAATGAATTTGTAAAAATTTTATGAAGCGAAGAAACAGATAACTTTGTTCCACCAGACTTTTTTCGTTTTACTGTTCGGAAACCCCACTCTTTGTCTACATATTTGCATATTTGGGCCAAGGAATAAGTGCCCGTAATATACATCTCCCAGATACTTCGAACTAAATGAAATCGATCTGGATCGGGATAAATCGTTTTTTCTCCGGTATCGTTTAAGTATCCACAAGGTGCTAATCCGCAAAAACCTCCTTTATCAACTTTAGTTTTATTTCCTCGTTTTACGTTCTTTGATAAATCCAATGAATATTGGTTTGCAGTTCCAAACTCTAAAGTAAGAGGCAACATATTATCTTCGGGTAAAAACCTCATGTATCGAGTTTGTATTATTTTCAATATGCTATTTTGCAGTAAGTGAATTACTTGACCTCCTTCCAGCATCCCTCTTGCAATCCTGTCCGCTTTCCAAGTAAGAATTCCATCAATTTCTCCATCATTAATTGCTTGCATCATCGCCATAAAATCAGGACGATTATAAGGTTTGTGTGCAGATGCTTCATCTGAGAATGTGCGAACAATTTTAAATTTTTCCTTCTTTGCAAATTCAGTCATTTCTGACTCTTGAGATTCAATTGATAGTATTTGTCGATCGGAATCTTCGCTTGATTTTCGAAGATACAAACCCATTCGATATTTATGATTTTTCTCATGCATTTTTCTAAAAACCTAAAATGGACAACTCTGGCACTCCAACACCATCTTCAAGAGAAAATATGTCAGCAGAGTTGCCCATTTCGGGCAACAAAAACAGCTCTCTTGATTTAATTGATGATGTGAAGTGCGGATTAATAATCATGTTTTTTAGTAAGATTTCAAATCAATATTTTGAAGAATAATTGTTAAAAATTATTAAATAATCAGACTCCTTTATTCCATGAGCTTTCATTAATTCTTCAGTACCATTATATTTCTGTCCCTCGTAAATATAGATTTCTTTTTCAGATATTTTTTCGCAATAAAAATATCTTGGTTGATTTAAATTCAAACTTTTTTCTAATGCTCTAATTCTTTGTTTTGATACAGTCATTTAGCTAATGGTTACTTTGCGTTCCAATATCGCCCTCTCCAAAAGTTCTACTTTTCCTTCTAAATTTGCCACCTCAAGAGCTTTTATCAGTTGGCCAGACAATACTCCCAAACAGTTAGCTATTTTGGTATCCATTTTTCCAAATCGCACTTGGTTAATAGTTTCAGAAAGCAGTATAACAATATCAGATACTTCCTTTATTTCGATTGGAGGAAGTGGATCAGAAATTATAGTGTTTCGATTTTTTCCACCTTGTTGTCGTACGGCCTTTTTTTCTTCATCTAGAATGTCTGGATTATGGAAAAAACAGTAATCACTATTTTCCATAGCATTAGCTTGGCAGTTTTTTTTCGAATTATTTTGGAGTTTGCACTTCATGTTTTTTATAAGTTAAGTTATAGGGGGAGGGGGTAATATTTTATTTTACTTTACTTTCTAGAATCATATATGTTTTAATAATAAATAGAGAGACGGACTTCCCCTTGTATCAACAAAGGGAAGTCCTGTTTTTTAATCCTGAGGCGGATCCAAATCACATGGGAACCAACCATCAACCTTATTATATTCCCTACCAGATCCTGATTTTGTGATTAAAACGTTAACTTCTGCCATCTTACCTTTAACATCACCAAGCCTAAATTCGCTATCTTCTAGGGTTGTGTGATTTTTTTCTCCCATCAAAGCAGAAATTATCTTCAATGAATTACTTGAAGTGCCCTTGTAAATTTTCATACTAGGTGATTCGCTCTTTTTAAATTCCTCTCCAAAATCTTCGAGAAATCCATCTTCTCCCATCAGAAAAACTTTAAAAATGAATAACCATCGATCCTGTTTTTTATTTTCAGGAATTTTCTCAATGTCTTCTTGCGTGGGGTAGCGTTCATTTTGTGAAAAAAAATTCTTTTTTGCTTCAAATGATAGATCTTTAATTGCATCGATGTTTTTTAGTTGAAAGTATGCTTTTCCAGCAGGAATTAGTATCGCTTCTTGCTTTGATGCTGATTTGAATATGGTATCATCAGTTGCCATCTTAAAAATTGTTAAAAAATAGAAATAAAAATAAAAACAACTAAAATTTGGAAATATGGGGGTGCTCGAGATTGCTGGTTTTTCATAGAAAAAAAATTTAAGAACTCCAAAATTCTGGAATATTATCTTCTGGCTTAAATATTGCATTTTCATCGTCGTTATCGACGCTATCGTCAACAACTTTTCGTGTAGGGGATTGATTATCGACGATAGTTTCTATGTCATCGATGATTTCCAGTTTTTCAAAATGCCACAATTTCTCCTTCCCAAATTTTTTATGTATCCGTACTCCTTCAGCTTCTAGATTTGGCTTGATTATATTTATCTCTCTACTCAGTTTATTTGCTCTTTTCGGTTGTTCGATTTTTGGCACATCCTTTTTCTCAGCCAAACACTTTAAATCACGTAATAGATCAGTCATAGTTCCCGTCCATGGATTATTCTCATCCAAAAATTCTAGGATGAGCTGAGCAGTAACACTTTCTTCAAGAACACTATCGTTAGCCTGATTAATATTTTCAAAATAAGCATCTAGAAATTCGGTCTCTGAATATCCAACAGCTCGAGAGATTGCACATCCCCATATGGTAAAATCAGCCATACGAGGAAGATTCTGATTAATCTTTATATCAGGGTATATTTCCAAAGTTTTAACCAAAATATCAAAAATCCCACCTAGAATATCTGGCAGGATTTTTTCAAAGTTCGAAAATATTTCCCGTTCTGGTTTTGGGTTTTCGATTTTGCTCAATTCGATAATAATTGAGCGATCCAAAAGATCTGATTGGTCAGCTACCAAATTAATTCCATTGAGGATAAAGCACCTCTGATATTTTCGGATTACGTCTTCATCGTTAGTAAATAATTCACGAACAGAAACCGAATCTCCTGTTACAGCTTTGCACAGCATATCTGATTGTTCGTGAGTTAATTTTCGAATATTATCAAAAGGCAGTAGCCAGTGATGCCCAATTAACTGGGGAAATTCTCGAGCATTTTTGGGAAAAGATATTTTGTCCATTACGGACGGATCTATCACCTCCCTTAATAATTTTGTGAGTCCTGATTTAGCCGCTCCTTTTTGCCCCTTAATAATTAGAATTGGGTGAGGGAAATTTGGTACAAAGCAGGATATTAACCATACCAAAATCAATAATTGGTGCTTTTTATTTTTTATATTTATGAAGTCTAGAAATTTTTTCACATCTCCATTTCTTTGTGGCAAAAAGTGGGGTTTTTGATGTTTTTGCCTCTCGAAAAGAACTGGAACTTCATTCTCTATTTTCCAGCCGGATTTCGTGATTTTTACCGCTTGCCATTTTTCATTCACTAGATCATACCAGATAATATTTTCCTGCTCGGACACACGATTATTAAGTTGATGTTCTTTTCCTGAAAAAAGAGCCTTTGCATTGAATACTCCTAGGGCTTTATTTAAATGATCCGAAGATAATGATGTGTTTGTCTCATCCCAAAACTGACCACCTAACCAATGTTTGAAGAATTCGCTTTTACACCAAAAGTTTTCTAGGTGATCATTAACTATTATTCTAACAAAAGGTTCTTTTAGTGGTGTATGAAAAAATACAGCTCCTTGATTAATAACAAGCTCAATCAACTCTTCCGCCGGACCAGATTTTCTGTCTTTTTGTGAATTTATCTCTTTCTTTTTTATACTATTCCAAATTGTTCTTAATTCATCCTCATCCAAAGGTGGGCTATTTTTCTCATTATTCCACCTCTTAACTTCTTCCCAGCCAACAGTATCCCAAAGACTTTGATCTATTTTTTTTAAAATGGATCCAATAAATTTTGTAGTAGCGTTGTTTCTAGATCCTTCACGATTAACTTTTTTGGCTTTACTTCCATCATCGTTTTTTTCTGATTTTTTTTGTTCTTCTGTCTGACTGAAAATTTCGTATGGAAATTCGGCTAATTCTAAAATATTAAACTCATTCCTCCATTCATACTTTTCTCCAGACTCATGAGTAGATGGTGGAGCTACTACATAACCGCCTTCTCCTCTAATATCTATATTCTCTCCTAAAACCTGAACATTGTTATGAATTGGCCTCGTAGGATCATATTTGTAATAGTAGTGCCAACCTTTACTTGTTTTGGAACATAAAGTCTCTGGTAGCCAATCAGGAATTTCTTCTTTATCGATATCAACCACTACGATTCCTGATACTTCTCCTGTAACGATTCCGATATTTGCTTTTGGTCTTTTCCCCCACCATTTTTTTATCTGCTCCTCTGTCGCACTTTTTTTCTGAAACCCTTTCCAAGTAAAACAAGGCTTCTTGGATTTAGTATGGACAGGAATTACGGAAAATCCTTTTCTTTGATATTCTAGGGCAGCTTGCAAGATCGGATTGGAATCAATGGTCATAAATAGAATAAATTAAATGATATTTTTGCGTCCCTTGGCCAAAGCGTAGAGCTTCAATAATTCAGTTGCCTTGATTTGTGCCTCCCCAACCGGCATCTCAATTCCAAACTTTTTTTTATAAAGTTCAGCAAAAGAGGAAACTGCTTCTGGAGGAAGTTTCATTTAGAGATTAGAAATTCTTTGTTTGAGTGTTTTGTTTTCAAGCAATAAGGTTTGGGCATCAATCGGAAAATCTTTGCTATAATATTTTTCAATTACTCGATTGAGATGTATTGATTTTTTAAAGAAAAAGAAAACTCTTCCATCATCCATTTTTTTCATTGATATGATGGGAATCCCATAACTGATTAGTGCACTACTTAATTGTGTGCAGGGGGTTTTGAATAAATTGTTCATAAAAAAATAATGAGAAACAATAAGAAATTATGTCTCATTATACGAACTCATGGTTGCGTCAGTTCGCGCAACTTACGCGACTAAATCAATCTTGTTACGATTTTATCTTTATATTGTAAAACTCTACCAATCCCAACCATTTTTGTTTTTTCATTTATTCGACGAATTGCACTATTAATTACTTTCCAATCTTGTTTTGGATTTATAGTTTTATGATTTTCCATTGCTTCAAAAACATCTTCCCACTCAACTTCAGTTCCCTTTTGTAAATTTTTCATATACTTCCAAACATCTCTTTCTTTACCATCTTTTGGAAGCAGTTCCCCAACTTCATCCTTCCTAGAAAAAAGACTGGATTGTAATTTATTTCTGTATTGTAGATAAGCAGCTTCAAACTTGTCAGTTGGATATATGTTATAAAATGGGTAATTCATCACCTCTCCCCCAATAGGCCTAACTATTGCATCTGGAGTTATGTGGATTTTAATAACTTTTTCTTCTTCAAATCCTTCAAGAATGAGTTCAATTTCAAAATCTTCTAATGGCAATTCTGATTTAAGCTCATCCCAATAAAAGTCCTTGTTCCAATGAGGATCTTCTTGCTTCTGTGCATTAGCTATCCTAAATCGGTTTCTAAGTAGTTTTAAAACACGATATTTTTTCTCATCAATATTCATAGTCATCAACAAAAACTTAATTACATTAACACAAATATCAAGTTTTATTACATTTATATAAGATTTTGACTTTATTTCCGTATAATAGTATAGTCTGGGTCAAAACTTAAGAATGATGAATAACTCACTAAAAAAGTATTATCAATACTCCATCGAACGCTTCAAATTAAGCCAATTTGGTGCCTTATCTTTGATTTTAGCGTTGTGTTCTGGGATTGCCACGCAGACATATCTTTTTGGAAAAATAATCGACTTGTGGGGAATTTTTGTCACATTTTTTGCGCTATTTCTTTTTTTATTAAGGCTTCGTTTTTTTGATGAATTCAAAGATCACGAACATGATTGTGAACATTATCAGGATCGCCCCGTACCAAGAGGGTTAATAACACTCAAAGAAATTACTGTAGCCACCTGGATTGTTATTGGTTCGGAAATCATGTTGGGAATGTATCAGGGCTGGAATTCAATGATGTTTTTTATCATCATGTTTTGCTATTCAGCATTGATGTTTAAAGAGTTTTTTGTTCCCAAATGGCTAAAGACACATTTTACGGCATATATCCTCTCTCATGAGATTATTTTGATACCTCTGTATTGGTATCTTTTTAGTCTAAATGGTTTTTTACCAAATCAAATTGAAACACCATTTTTTTGGTATTTAATCGGATTTTTATTTTGTCAGTTTTTCTTACTGGAAATAGCTAGAAAGATGCGACCAAAGGAATTGGAAATTCCATCAAAAGATACTTATACGGCTCAGTACGGGATTGTAGGAGCGAGTATAATCGTCTCATCACTCGCATTCGCAACTTTAATTTTCCAGTTTCTTACAGAAAATTATTTAGTATCTAATTCATTTATCTCATGTGGAATATCACTCCTAATATTTATTTTATTTCTTTTTAATGTCATTAAGTTTACAGAGAAACCAACGCAAAAAACAGCAAAAAATGTCTTCGGTACCTCAATATTATTTGTTGTATTGGCTGACATTGCTTTTGTAATTCATATACTGGGAGCAAAAATATTATGACACAAAAAATATACGATAATTCGAATCTGGCTGAAAGTTATGCGGGAACCACAACTCCGTTAACGTTTTCCTTTGCGACAAAAATGTATGAAGGCGTATACCAGCATTTTTGTCTTATGATGGGCGTTTCCGAAAAAATAATTATCGCCAACAAAAAAACTATGTTTCCACATATGGTGGAATTTATTGGATTTAGGATGTACTATGACCTGCTTAATTGGTACAAGCTGGTTTCACTTCTTCCCGGATATAAATGGAACCATGAATTTTTGGAACAAATGTTGGGAGTACAAAAAACGCACAATTTCAAAAAAGAACTAAAAAATGGCTTTGTCTCAAAATATTTAATAGACCTTCCGGTCCTTCTTTTTCAGGTGGGAAAAATCACTTTTGCATTTATTTTTATGGGAAGATCTATTCGAAAGTTCAACCAACATTTTGATAAAAAATACGAAGAAATTAACAAAATTGAATTAGATGAACTATCTCCTGATAAACTTCGAAGCTTATATCACAAATTGGTACACGAATTTATTGGGCGTTTTCGAGTTCCGATTGCAAATGACCTTGCTGTTATGATTTCAAGCGGCATGGCCGATAAATACTATCAGAAGCATATTGGAAAAAATGGAATATATCCTTTTCTCAGACTGAGTTCGCATAAATCATTAACTTCGTTGGATCCTGGATTTGAAATCCAATCTTTAGCAAAAAAAATTACTAAAGATACAGGTGTTTCATCTTTGTTCAAAAAAAATAATTCTTCGGAAAAAATCTGGGAATTATTGAAAAAGGATTTTAATACTCATCCACTAACTACAGCTATCCAAAACTACCTAAAAAAATATGGTGGTCGTGCTCCTGATGAATTAAAATTAGAATCTGAAAGCCTGAAAGAAAGCCCAGAAAAATTAATCGCCATTC